>CALJUJ010000410.1 GCA_937975525.1 uncultured bacterium | reverse complement strand
CTACGCGTCCAGAGCACGTTCGTTGAACTTGTAGCCGACGCCGCGCACGGTGACGATCAGCTCGGGGTGGGCGTCGTCGCGTTCGATTCGTTTCCGCAGGCGTCGCACGTGGACGTCGACGGTGCGGGGCTCGACGTGGGTATCGTGCCCCCAGACCAGGTCGAGCAGCTGCAGGCGGTCGTAGACCCGGTTCGGGGAGCTGACGAAGAAGCGGAGCAGCTCGAACTCGCGCAGCGACAGGTCGACCTGCTTGCCGTCGAGAAACACCTCGTAGGTGTCGAGATCCAGTCGCAGGCGACCCTTCTCGTACGCACGCGGCGGCGTGTCGACGTCGGTGCCGTTGGTGCGGCGCAGCACGGCGCGCACGCGCGCGACCAGCTCGCGGACGCTGAACGGCTTGATGACGTAGTCGTCCGCGCCCATCTCGAGGCCGACGACGCGGTCCGCCTCGGAGGACTTGGCGGTGACGATGACGATCGGTAGGCGACTGGTGGCCTGGTTGGAGCGCAAGCGCTTGCAGACTTCGACGCCGGGCATTCCGGGGAGCATCAGGTCGAGGATCACCAACGCCGGCGGATCGCGCTGGACGATCTGCAGCGCCCGTTCGCCGTCGGCGACGGTGGTCACGTCGAACCCCTCCTGCTCGAGGTTGAAGCGGATCAGCTCGCTGATGTCCTCTTCGTCCTCGACGACGAGAACCGTTTGCCGAGCTCTGTCCATCAGATCTTCTTTGGCACCTTGTCGAGGTGGCGAATGCTCTTGCCGGTGACCATGAAGACGACCATGCCGGCGATGTTGGTGGCGTGATCGGCGATACGTTCGACCGACTTGGCGATGAACATCGCGCGCAGGCAACGTCCGATCGCTTCCGGCTGTTCAACCATCGATGAGAGAAGATTGCGGAAGAATCGCTCGTTCGCCTTGTCGATCTCGTCGTCCTCGCGGCATACCTCGAGGGCCAGATCGACGTCGCCGCGGTCGTAGGCGTCGATGCTGCGCCGCACCATCGCCTCGGCGACGTCGGCCATCTTCGGCAGGTCGATGGCGGTTTCGACAACCGCCTCGCGGTTCAGCTCGAGGATGCGTTCGCAAATGTTGACGACGATGTCGCCGATGCGCTCGAGGTCGGCGGTGATGCTCTGCGTGGTGGTGATCAGGCGGAGATCGCCGGCCGCGGGCTGATGCAGGGCGAGGATGCGCAGGCAGAGATCGTGGATCTCCTCGTCCATACGATCGGATTGTTCGTCCGCGGCGATGGTAGCGCGCGCCAGCTCGTCGGCGCGCCGGTCGGAGGCGCCCATCGCGTTGAGAATCTGTCGCTCGATGACACCGCCGAGAGCGAGAACCCGCTTGTGGAGATCGGCGAGCTCCGCTTCGTATTGCGGATCCGTATGTGCGCGTTGCAGGACCATGGCGGTCGAGTACCTCAGCCGAAACGGCCGGTGATGTAGTCCTCCGTTTCCTTCTGTGTCGGGTTGGTGAAGATCTGGTCGGTGCGTCCGAACTCGATGAGGCGACCGAGGTAGAGGAACGCCGTGAAGTCGGACACGCGAGCCGCCTGCTGCATGTTGTGGGTGACGATGACGATCGTGTAGCGATCCTTCAGCTCGTGCACCAGGGCCTCGATCCGTGCGGTGGCGATCGGATCGAGAGCGGAGCACGGCTCGTCCATCAGCACCACCTCGGGCTCGACGGCGAGGGCGCGGGCGATGCAGAGCCGCTGCTGCTGGCCGCCGGAAAGGCCGAGAGCACTCTCCTGCAGACGGTCGACGACCTCGTCCCACAGAGCGGCGTTCTTCAGGCTGGTCTCGACGATCCCGTCGAGAACCGAACGGCTGCGCTCGCCGGCGATCCGCGGCCCGTAGGCGACGTTGTCGTAGATCGATTTGGGGAACGGGTTCGAGCGCTGGAATACCATGCCGATGCGCTTGCGCAGCTCAGTGACGTCGACACTCGGGTCGTAGATGTCGACACCGTCGAACTCGATGCGGCCGGTGATCCGCGCACCGTCGATCAGGTCGTTGAGGCGGTCGAAGCAACGCAGCAGCGTCGACTTGCCGCAGCCGGACGGGCCGATGAACGCGGTGGCCTGATTGCGTGGGATGTCGAGGCTGATGTCGCGCAGGGCCATCGCGTCGCCGCCGTAGCTCATCGACAGATCGCGCACGGAGAGCACCGTCTCGCTGGCGGGTCTGGCATCCACCCGCCGATCCATCGTCTGCTCAGCGGCCTGCATCGCTCAAAAGGCTCCGGTCGAAAATCTTCGTCTCAACCTATTGCGTAGCATGATAGCGGCGAGATTGAGAGCCACAATGATGCCGACGAGAAGAAGCGTCGTCGCATAGACCATCGGCAGGGCGGCCTCGACGTTGGGCGACTGGAAGCCGACGTCGTAGATGTGGAAGCCGAGGTGCATGAACTTCCGGTCGAGGTGGAGGAAGGGCCAGCTCCCGTCGAGCGGCAGCGTCGGCGCGAGCTTTACGACGCCAGTGATCATCAGCGGCGCCACCTCGCCGGCGCCTCGCGCCATGGCCAGGATCAAGCCGGTGAGGATGCCCGGCATGGCGTTGGGTAGGACGATGCGCCACATCGTGTCGAACTTGGTCGCGCCCAGGGCCAGCGAACCCTCGCGATGCTCGCGCGGCCCCGCCGCGCGTGCATCCTACGGGGTGACGATCACCCGAGG
>CALJUJ010000409.1 GCA_937975525.1 uncultured bacterium | reverse complement strand
ACCTGCTCCGGCAGCCCTTTCACCTCTGTCACCTGGAGATGCCCAAGACGATCCGGCGCGTTCTCGCGGGCGAGCAACCGCTACTCGACAACTCGCCGGCGCCCCGCGTCGGCGTCTACGCTCGCGCCAAGCGTCGCCTCGAACCGGGAACGACGATTCCTTTCGGAATCGGCAGTTTCGCCGTGCGCGGTTGCGCGCGGCCGATACGCGAGTCGACCGCGCTCGTGCCCATCGGCTTGCTCTACGACGCGCGTATCGTCGAGGAAATCGGTCCGGGTGACCTGATTCCCTGGGGAGCCGTGGAGCTTCCCGACAGTGTCGCCGTCGAGAAGGTTCGTCGCGACCCATCGACCAGCTGCGGCCCGGATATGCGCGCATCTGATCTCCAATGAAAAAAGGCCCGCTGCCGTTCGGCAGCGGGCCTCTTCCCCATGCAACGGGTACGCGGCTTACATCATGCCGCCCATGCCGCCCATACCACCCATGCCGCCCATGCCACCGCCCGGAGGCATCGGCATTTCCTTCTTCTCCTCGGGCTTCTCGGCGATCATCGCCTCCGTGGTGAGCAGCAAGCCCGCAACCGAAGCCGCGTTCTGGAGTGCCGTGCGCACGACCTTCGTCGGATCGACGATACCTGCCTTGAGCAGGTCCTCGAATTCCTCCTTCGCCGCGTTGAATCCGAACGCGCCCTTGCCGCTCCGGATGCGGTCGAGAACGATCGCACCTTCCCATCCGGCGTTGGTCGCGATGCATCGGCAGGGATCCTCCATCGCCTTGCGAACGATGCTAACGCCGACGCGCTCTTCGGCGTCGAGCCCTTCCAGGATGCCGTCGAGAGCCGTCGTCGCTCGGACGAGGGCGACGCCTCCACCGGGGAGAATGCCCTCCTCGACCGCCGCGCGCGTCGCGTGCAACGCATCCTCGACGCGCGCCTTCTTCTCCTTCATCTCGACTTCGGTGGCCGCGCCGACGCGGACGACGGCAACGCCGCCCACGAGCTTGGCCAGTCGCTCCTGGAGCTTCTCGCGGTCGTAGTCGGACGTCGTCTCTTCCACCTGGGCGCGAATCTGCTTGATCCGGCCGTCGATGTCGCCCTTCTTGCCGGCGCCATCGACCACCGTGGTCGTGTCCTTGTCGACGACGACGCGCTTCGCGCGTCCGAGGTCGTTGATCGTGACGTTCTCGAGCTTGAGACCGAGCTCCTCGGCGATGACCTTGCCGCCGGTGAGGATGGCGATGTCCTCGAGCATGGCCTTGCGGCGGTCGCCGAAGCCCGGCGCCTTGACCGCAACGCAGTTCAGCGTCCCACGGATCTTGTTGACGACGAGCGTCGCCAGGGCCTCGCCCTCGATGTCCTCGGCGATGATGACGAACGGCTTGCCCGTCCGAGCGATCGCCTCGAGGACCGGGAGCAGGTCCTTCATGTTGCTGATCTTCTTCTCGTGAATGAGGATGTAGACGTCGTCGATGCTCGCCTGCATCTTATCGGGATCGGTGACGAAGTAGGGCGAAAGGTAGCCGCGGTCGAACTGCATGCCTTCGACGACCTCGAGCGTGGTGTCGAGGCCCTTGGCCTCCTCGACGGTGATCACGCCTTCCTTGCCGACCTTCTCCATCGCCTCGGCGATGATCTCGCCGATCGTCGGGTCGTTGTTGGCGGAAATCGTTCCCACCTGGGCGATCTCGGACTGCTCCTTGGTCGGCTTCGAGAGCTTCCTGAGGAAATCGACGGCTGCCGTGACGCCATGGTCGATGCCGCGCTTGATGCTCATCGGATCGTGGCCCGCGGCCACCATCTTCGCGCCCTCGGTGTAGATGGCGCGCGCGAGCACGGTGGCGGTCGTGGTGCCGTCGCCGGCGACGTCCGAGGTCTTCGATGCGACCTCCTTCACCATTTGCGCACCCATGTTCTCGAACTTGTCCTCGAGCTCGATCTCCTTGGCGACCGTAACACCGTCCTTGGTGATGTTCGGAGCGCCGAAAGATTTGTCGAGGATGACGTTGCGGCCCTTGGGGCCGAGGGTGACGGCGACCGCTCCGCCGAGGAGCTGGACACCCTGCAGGATGCGATCACGCGCGTCTTGACTGAACTTGATGATCTTCGTTGGCATGGTTCACCTCTCTCCGTACTGGTGGGTCGCGCTACTTCTTCACGATGACGCCGAGGATGTCGTCCTCGCGCATGATCAGCAGGTCGTCACCGTCGAGCCTGACCTCCGAGCCGGAATACTTTCCGAAGAGGACCCGATCTCCGACCTTGACCTCGAGAGGGATCACCTCGCCATCGTCGCCGATCTTTCCCTTCCCCGCGGCGACGATCTCGCCTTCCTGGGGCTTTTCCTTGGCGGTGTCGGGGATGATGATACCCCCCGCCGTCTTCTGCTCCTCCTCGACCCGCTTGACGATGACGCGGTCCTGCAAGGGCCGGATCTTCATAGACCTCTCCTTTCTTCGTAGTTCGACATTGGACGACCGTGGGCCCCGGGGCACGTTGTGGTGAGCCGAGGCGCCCGGAGCGCCGGTATGCGCGCGAAGCTAAGTCGCCCGCGCGGCTTGTCAACCGCCGCCCGACTTCAGGCGGCGAGATTCTTCTTCATAGTACTTGCGGTACAGGACCTCCCACTCGGGACTCCCGACCGGAACCTGACGGGAAAGGGAGTCGATCTTGCGGCGCGCCGCCAGGTCGACCCTCTCGTCGAGCGCCTGCTCGCGCTCGAAGACCTTCTTGACCTCGCTGAGAATCCAGCGCTCGCGCCCCGGCTCGACGTCGGCGAGCCCCTCGTCGACGAGCGCCTCGAGAATCGCATGAGCGAGGAAAGAACGCCGTGCTTCCGAGAATTCCATGCGGCCCTACAGCGGAAAATCGCGCTCTTTGGCGAGTCGCGCCTTGATTCCGAGGATCACCTTGCGGCGATCCATGCCGACGAGCTCGCGGGCGTGTGTCTCGGCGAATCGCTCGGCGTCGCGCTCCAGGTCGGCTTCCGCGTCGATCGAGCGCTGGATCAGCTCGACGATGCGGCGCTCGATCGGGGCGTCGCCCCGCAGCGGCTTCACGAACCCCTGGGCCTTCAATGCTGCGACGATCGCCGAGGCGACGCGTTCGAGGTCTCGGGGGCCGGCCTTCATCCGCGGCACTATACGGAGCGCCGTCCGGCGAGGCAATCGCGCGGCGGCCGACCTACGAGGCTGCCTCCTCGTCGTCGGACGGCCGCGCTTCGAAGTCGAGGGCCGCCGAGTTCATGCAGTAGCGCAGACCCGTCGGCGCCGGGCCGTCGTCGAAAACGTGGCCGAGGTGCGAGTCGCATGCAGCGCA
>CALJUJ010000408.1 GCA_937975525.1 uncultured bacterium | reverse complement strand
CCGCCGAACCGAATACGATGGCACCGAGCGCCTGGCGGTCGATGCTGCCGTCGCCGGCAACGATCCCGTTCCCGAAGCGAGCGACGACCTGACGCCAACCCGGCGTGCCCGGGGCGTAGACTTCGTGGCCGACGTTGTCGGCGTGGATGACGTGGGCGCCGAGCTCGGCGAGGCGGGCGGCGACGGTCGACTTGCCGCTACCGATTCCGCCGGTGAGGCCGATGACGCGTGGCGGTCGCGTGCGCGACGGCGTTGCGGGCATGGTCGTCTAGAGCACCCCGGCGCTCGACGCCGGGTGCGTGCCGGGGCGTGCGCGCCCGGCACGTAGGGTGTGGCGGCCGGCGACCGCTCAGGCCGCCTGGGCGCCCTCGTTCGTTCCCGCTGTGTCCTTGGCTTCGTCGAGCGTGCTCAGCGACTGCGAGCGCCAGCGGGCAACCCCACGGCGCAGGTACTCGGGGTTGATCTCGAGCGTCTCGCAGATGTTCTCGAACGAGAAGTACCAGTCGCGATCGTCGCAGTTGATCCAGCTGTCCGCGTCTTGGAACAGCTGGCGGCCGGCGCCGTCCTTGCTGAACGCGTACTTCTGGTAGCAGTCGAGGGCGTCCTGGAGGACGGCGAGCATCAGGCGCCGTTCGCCCTTGACATGCGAGCCTCCGCGGAAGGCTGCGTAGAACTGTGCAGGTAGGAGAGCGTCGGGCTCGAAAAGTCCGGATTGGCGATCTGTCATGGTGAAAAAAGGCCCCCGTGCCGAAAGTTGACGGCACAGTAAACCCGGGTCCACGTATTAGCCAAATGAAATCTTCTCTGAGAAACGAGAAGGAATACTACTGGCGGGTGCTCGGTCGAGCACCCGCCAGAAATCGTGCGTCGCGGCCGGGAGCCGCGGCTGCGAGGCTACTTCTTCTTCTTCACGCCGAGGACGGTGTCCTTGAACGTCTTGGCGACGGTGAAGCGGACCTTCTTGCGCGCCGGGATCTTGATCTGCTCGCCGGTCTGCGGATTGCGGCCCATGCGTGCCTTCGTCTGCACCTTGCGGAAGGTACCGAGGCCCGGGATCTTGACCGGGTCGCCCTTCTTGACGGTGGCAACGGTCGTATTGACCAGCTCGTCGAGAACGGCGCCCGCTTGCTTCTTCGTGATCTCGGCCGCGTCGGCGAGCTTCTGGATCAGCTGCGTCTTCGTCATTTCCAACTCCCTCCCCGCCACGTGTACGTGAACGGTCTCAGTGATGCCGTTTTACGGCGCCGTAAGTGCTACGTTTCGCCCTTGCCTGTCAAGCGTTTCGGGCGTTCGGGACGGCGATTTCCGACGCTGCCGCAACTTCTCGGTCCGTCGCCCGTTGCTTCAGTGTCACGGGAGGATTCGAATGCAACATCGCGCTTCAGCCCTGCTTTCCACTCTGGCCGCCCTCGCCTTGGGTGTTGCCGTCCACCTCGCGCCGCCGCCGGCCGCGGCGGCTTCTCTCGTCGAGGTCAATCAGTCCCGCTCGCACGGCCACTACGGCGGCGGGTTCGGCGGTGGCTACGGAGGGCCGCGCTACCACAGCCCGCCACGCTACGCCCCGCCGCGTCGCTACGTGCCGCCTCCTCCGCCCTGGGGCTACCTCGCGCCGCCGCGCTTCTACTACGAGAGCTACCGCGGCTGGCACAGCCCGCCGCGCGAGTACCGCCGCTACCGACGGCATCACCGACACGATCGCCATTGCGACCACTACGGTCGTTACTGAGCCGCGCGTCCGGTGCCCTTGTCGATGCGCAGCTCGAATCGCAACGTGCTCGCCCGGAACACGAAGCACCAGTACTTCTCGTAGGCCTGCGGGCTGGCGGCGAAGAGTGCGCGGCCGATGAGGCCGGGCCCGCCGCCAAAAGACAGCTGCCGGCGAACGACCTGCAGGCGCCCGTCCAGGGCGGCCGCAGGCCAGCGCTGGGCGAGGTGGTCCATCGCGAAGTAGGAGAGGTGGCGCACGTGGGTCGGGTCGCGCCAGGAAGCCCAGCTCGAGAAATGCGGTGTGACAATCACGACGCGCGCCCCGTCGCGGGCGACGCGGGTGACCTCGCGGATCAGGGCAAGGAGATCATCGACGTGCTCGACCACGTTGTCGAGCATGAACTCCTCGACGGAGCCTTTGCGGAAGGGCAGCTTCGTGATATCAGCGACCACCTGGGTTGCTGCGGAGGGCAGAGAGTCGACGCCGATGAATCCGTCGCGTCGACGGCTCCCGCAACCCAAATCGAGCTTCATGGTGCGCGCATCCTGCCGCTGCCCTACCCGATTGGGAAGCGCGCTCGAGGTGTTGCGTGCCTGCAGGGCGCGTGCTAAACCGCCGCGCCAAGCACAAGGACGGAGGAAAGATGGGCCTGGCTCCAGAAAAAACGCAGGAGCTGGTAGGAGAGTTTCAGCTTCACGGAAAGGACACGGGATCTCCCGAGGTCCAGATCGCTCTTCTCACCAACCGCATCAGTTATCTCACCGAGCACTTCAAAACCCACCAGAAGGATCATCATTCTCGGCGTGGACTATTGAAGCTCGTCTCCCAGCGGAGGCGTCTGCTCGACTACCTGAAGCGGGAAGAGTTCGATCGCTACAAGAACGTGATCGAGCGGCTTGGTATCCGCAAGTAACGCCGCGCAGCCGTAATCCCTAACATCGTCTTTCCCTCCCAAGAGTTGGCCGGTGCCGGCGTGGCACCCGCCGGGAGGTAGTTATGATCAAGAAGGTCGAGGTCGATTTCCACGGTCGGCCTCTGTCCATCGAGGTCGGTCGCGTCGCACGACAAGCGAGCGGGTCCGCCCTCATCTCATTTGGAGAGTCCGTCATCCTGGTGACCGCAGTCTCTGCACGTAAAGCTTCACCAGGCCTGGATTTCTTCCCGCTCACCTGCGACTTCCAGGAGCGAACGTTCGCCGCCGGCAAGATTCCCGGTGGTTTCTTCAAGCGCGAGGGACGCCCGACCGAGCGTGAGGTGCTCACCTCGCGCCTGATCGATCGCCCGATCCGGCCGCTGTTTCCGAGCGGCTTTCGTTGCGAGACCCAGGTCATCGCCACCGTGCTGTCGCACGACAAGGAAAACGATCCCGACGTCGTGTCGCTGACCGGCGCGTCGGCGGCCCTGCACGTCTCCGACATCCCCTTCCAAGGACCGATCGCGGCCGTGCGCCTCGGTCGCGTCGACGGCTCGTTCGTTCTCAATCCCACCTACGAGCAGATGGAGCGCTCCGACCTGCAGTTGATCGTCGCCGGCACGCGCGACGGCCTCGTCATGGTCGAGGGCGGCGCCAAGAACCTGCCCGACGACGTCATGCTCGAGGCCCTGTTCACGGCCCACGAGGGCATGCAGCCGCTCATCGATCTTCAGGAACAACTGCGCGAGGCGGTCGGCAAGCCCAAGCGCGAGGTCACACCTCCCGAGATCAACGAGGCACTTTGGTCGAAGGTCCGCGAGGTCGGCGTGCCGCTTCTCAAGAAGGCGTTCGAGGTCGAGGGGAAGCACGAGCGTGCGGCCGCCGTCCGCGAGGTCGAGGCCCAGACCGCGCAAGCCCTGGCCGATGCCTTTCCCGACGACACCGACAAGATCGGCAAGATCTTCCACGACGTCACCGGCGAGGTGATGCGCGAACAGATCGTGCGCCAGAATCGCCGCGTCGACGGGCGCGACCTGACGACGGTCCGGCCCATCACCACGGAGGTCGGCGTTCTGCCACGCACCCACGGTTCCGCTCTGTTCACCCGGGGTGAAACCCAGGCGCTGGTCGTCGCGACCCTCGGTACTTCTGCCGACGAGCAGAAGATCGACGCGCTGATCGGCGAGTCGTACAAGAAGTTCATGCTGCACTACAACTTCCCTCCCTTCAGCGTCGGCGAGGTGAAGTTCCTGCGCTCGCCCGGGCGGCGCGAGATCGGTCACGGCGCGCTCGCCGAGCGTGCCGTCTCGGCCGTGGTGCCGCAGGGGGACGACTTCCCCTACACCTTGCGCGTCGTTTCCGAGATTCTCGAGTCGAACGGCTCGTCGTCGATGGCGACGGTGTGCGGCGCGAGCATGGCCCTCATGGATGCCGCGGTGCCGATCGTGGCGCCGGTCGCGGGCATCGCCATGGGGCTGATCAAGGAAGGCGAAGAGGTCCGCATCCTCTCCGACATCCTCGGCGACGAGGATCACCTCGGCGACATGGATTTCAAGGTCGCCGGTACCGCCGACGGCGTGACCGCGCTGCAGATGGACAACAAGATCGGGCAGGTGTCACGCGAGGTGATGCAGGCAGCGATCTACCAGGCCCGCGACGGCCGCCTCCACATCCTCGAGGAGATGGCGAAGACCCTCGCCGCTCCCCGTGCGCAGCTGTCAACGCACGCGCCGCGCATCCACACCATGAAGATCAACCCCGACAAGATCCGTGACGTCATCGGCCCCGGTGGCAAGGTGATCCGCGGCATCATCGAAGAGACCGGGGTCAAGATCGACGTCGAGGACGACGGCACCGTCGTCATCGCCTCGACCGAGGGTGAGGGCATGCGGCGCGCCGTCGAGCTCATCGAAGGCATCGTCGCCGAGCCAGAGATCGGCAAGATCTACCACGGCCTCGTCAAGAAGGTCGTCGATTTCGGTGCCTTCGTCGAGATCCTCCCCGGCACCGACGGTCTGCTGCACATCTCGCAGATCGAGCAGGGCCGCATCAACGAGGTCACGGACGTCCTCCAGGAGGGCGACGAGGTTCCCGTCAAGGTCCTCGAGGTCGACAAGCAGGGCAAGATCCGCCTCAGCCGCATCGAGGCGCTGATCGAGCTCGGCGAGGTCGAGCGCGAAGAACGACCGGAGCGGAATGACCGCGATCGTGACCGTGACCGCGACCGCCCACGCGGCGATCGGCGCCCCCGCCGCCGCCGCGATTGATGCCATCGTCGGATTCCTCGGTGCGATGCGCACGCCTCGACAATGGCGTGCGCATCGTCACCGAGGCGATGCCCGACACCCCGTCCGCGACTCTCGGGATCTGGGTCGAGAACGGTTCGCGCTACGAGCCGCGTGAACGAGCCGGCATCTCGCACTTTCTCGAACATCTCTTCTTCAAAGGGACGCCCACGCGTTCCGCCGCCGAGATCGCCGAGGCCTTCGATGCCGTCGGTGGCTACTTCAACGCCTTCACCGGCCGCGAGCAGACCTGCTACTACGCCAAGGTCCTCGGCGAACACCTGGCCGTTGCGCAGGACGTGCTCGCGGACATTCTTCGCCACTCCCTCTTCGCCGTCGACGAGATCGATCGCGAGCGCTCGGTGATCGTCCAGGAGATCCTGCAGAGCGAGGACAACCCGGACGATCACGTCCACGACGTCTTCCTCGAGCGCTACTGGCCGAATCACCCCCTGAGCTTTCCCGTGCACGGCAGCGTCGGTACCGTCGAGCGCCTGCGACGCGACGACTTCATCGACTTCGTGGCGGAACGCTACCGGCCGGATCGCCTGCTCGTCGCCGCCGCCGGCGCGGTCGACCACGATGCTTTCGTCGACTGGGCGACGACAGCCCTCGGCGATCTGCGGGGAGCATCGGCGCCGTTTCCGCAGGCGAGCCCGACCCCGGCGTCCGGCGTGCACGTCATCGAGCGCGAGCTCGAGCAGGTCCATCTCTGCTTCGGCGCCGCCGGCGTTGCCCAGGGCTCGCCGAATCGCTTCGCAGCCTACCTCCTCAACACGGTTCTCGGCGGCGGCATGAGCTCGCGCCTGTTCCAGGAGATCCGCGAGAAGCGCGGCCGGGCGTACGCCGTCTACTCGTTCCTGGCTCCCTACAGCGACGGTGGCTACCTCGGCGTATACGTCGGCACCAGCGCCGAGCACGTTCGCGAGGTCGTCGACGTCATCGTTGCCCAACTCGAGGACCTGAGCCGGAACGGCATCACGGCCGCCGAGCTGGCCCGCGCGAAGAATCAGCTCAAGGGCAACCTCCTCCTCGGTCTTGAAACCAGCGACAGCCACATGCACCGCATCGCCCGCGACATGCTCGTCTTCGGACGGGAGGTTCCGCTCGCCGAGATCGCCGCCGCCATCGATGCGGCGACGCCGGACGAGATCGTGGCCATGGCGAAGCACGTCGCCCAGCGCGACGCGATGTCGGTCGCCATTCTCGGCAGCCTCGGCGACGAACGCTTCGACGCATCGATTTTCGGCTGAGCGGTGATGGCGAAGGCAGTCGAAATCCGCGTACGCCGGGTTCGGTCGAGCGACGATTCGTTGCCCCTACCCGCCTATCAGAGTGCGCATGCCGCGGGTCTGGACCTCCACGCCGACATCGACGAGCCGCTGACGGTAGAGCCGGGAGCAAGATCGCTGGTCCCGACCGGCATCGCCGTGGCGCTACCCGTCGGCTTCGAGGCTCAGGTACGGCCGCGCAGCGGACTGGCCTGGCGCCATGGGCTGACGTTGCTGAATGCGCCGGGCACGATCGACGCCGACTACCGCGGCGAGATCAAGGTCGTGGTGATCAACCACGGCAGCGACGCGGTCATCTTGCGTCGCGGCGACCGCATCGCCCAGCTGGTCGTCGCGGCGGTCGCCCGCGCAAGCCTGGTCGAAGTCGCGGAGCTCGATGAAACCGAGCGCGGGAAAGGCGGTTTCGGCCACACTGGCACGCGGCGCTCCGATTGAGGTGGTGCTCGGCCTCATGCCGACACGCGAACGCGCTCGCGGACGGCATCGAGATTGCGCAACGTGTCGGCCAGCTCGGCGAGGCCACGAGCGCGACCGAAAGTTGCCTGGGCCGACGAATCCTCGATCGTGGCCCGATCGTCGCCGGGCGTGAAACCGTTGCGGCGGGCTCAGCGAAAGCGGGTCGCGTGCGGTGGCTGGCCGCGCACGGCGCGCAGCATCCCAGGGATCTCCATCACGCCGCCGATGACGGCGTAGACGAAGACGGCCGGCAGCTCCCAGGCCCGCACGTCGTACAGGCGGTAGTACCGCAGGCTGTTGCGCCACGAGCGCAGCAGGCGGCCGACAAAGAAGATCGGCACCGAAAGGATGCCCAGTCGCGCGAGCTTGGCGTTGGCGACCCGATCGTCTTCCATGCGGATGCGCAGCACGCCGTAGCCGAGGAGCGGCCGCTGGTCGCGTTCGAAGGCCCAGCCGTCGTAGGCGTGGCGGACTTCCATGGTCGGCTCGAAACGCAGTCGCCGGCCGGCTGCGAGGAGCTTTTCCGCTTGTAGCTGGGAACCGAAGATTCCCACGGCGCGCGGCAAGGGGAAGTCGCGCACCAGCGAGCGGCGGAAGCCGGCGCCGTTGTTGGCGATGTGCCGCGATTCGCGATCCTCCTCGATGTACGACCGTCCGAGCAACGTCATCCCGCGCGCCAGCAGCGAATCGCCGGCGTACAAGGTCCGTCCGCTGACCACGGCGAGCTGCGGATCCGCGCGCAGGGTCTCGACGGCCGTCCGCACCCAGTTCGGTCCCGGAGCGCAGTCACCGTCGAGCGTCATGACGATGTCGGTGCCGGCCAGCTCGATACCGGCATTGCGCAAGTCGTAGGAATCATTGGCGTCGACAAACGCGACACGCAGTGAGGGCAGAATCTCGAACAAATCGGACGGAATCCGATCACGCATGTCCTCCGTCTCCACGAGCACGACGTCCATCGTCTCGCGGAAATCCTGCCCAGCGAGTGCCCGCAGGGTCACCCGCAGGTCGTTCCAACCGCGATCGTCGCCGCTCTCGAAGTCGGAGATCAGCACGACGGTGACGGCCGCCTCCGACGGCGGCGATGGCTGGTCGTTCGCTTGCATGGGATCCTCTCTACGGCAATCGGCCCCGCGCTGCAACCGAATGGAAGGCAATGGGCGTTGTCTCTTCGGCACGACGGCGCAGGGCTTCGCAGACCTCGAGGTCTCGAGCCGACGAACGGCCTTGACCACTGCGTCATCCGCGTCCTAAACGCGGAGAACCACATCGGAACCCGGATCATGCATCCACTTCGTCGGGTTGGCAGGAGAACACATTGCGGATGATCGAGATCGACTTCGGCCGCCGGCGACCTACGTGGCCCGCACGGAAGCGCTTTGCGCTCGCGCTCTTCGTTGCGCTTCTGCCTCTCGGCGTCGGCGCCTGCGGCGACGACGATGGCGGCAACGCCGCGCCCGTCGGCCGCGGTGCTCCGATCGCCGGCATGGCGGAAGGCCACGCCGACTTCCCCGTGGGCGTGCCCCTCG
>CALJUJ010000407.1 GCA_937975525.1 uncultured bacterium | reverse complement strand
CGTCTCGATGCAAGGGACCTGGAACGGCTCGGCGTCTCCGATCGCATCCGTGAAACGATTCGCCGCCGGCTCGGCCTCCTCACCCCCGCTTGCCGCGAGGCCTTGGCAATCGCCTCGATCGCGGGAAAGGAGTTCGACGTCGTACAACTGACACCGGTGGTGAGCGCGACGTCGAGCGGGGATTCCAGCCTGCCTCTCACGGATCTGTTGGTCGAAGCGATCGATGCCGAGATGGTGTTCTCGACCGTCGACACACCGGGCAAGTACTACTTCCACGCCCTGGTTCGCGACGCCCTGTACGAGGACCTCGCACCCTCGCGTCGTGCGAACATTCATCGGGTTCTGGCCGAGTCGATCGAGCCATTCGCCGACCGAAATCCGACGAGCGCCGCTGCCATCGCCCATCACCATCGATTGGCGGGCACCTCTCCGGATGCGGCGGTCGCTGCCCGGAGCCTATCTCGGGCGATCCGTTTCTCCATCCGAGCGGGAGAGATTGCACTTGCCGAATCGGCCTACGAGGAGTCGATTCGCTTCTTCGAGCAGGCCCTGCAGACTGCCGACGTCCTCGACTCGATGCGTGAGGCGGTGAATCCGCCTCCGGGCGAAGCCGTGCCAGCGACGTTGGATGCGACACGACGCACCGAAATCCTGATCGCGCTCGGCAGAGCCCAGCGACTCGCAGGTCGCCTCGCGGACGCCACGAGCTCCTACCAGGCCGCCGCCGCGGCAGCGCGCACGTCGATCCAAGCGGGTGCGCGAGAAGCAGCGGGTGAGTTGCTCGCCAGCGCCGTGCTGGGGCTCGAAGATGCCAAACCGGAGATCGGCGCCCCCGACGAACGCAGGGTCTCCTTGATTCGCGAGGCGCTCGACGCACTGGGAGAATCGGACTCCTCGCTGCGAGCAGTTCTCAGCGCCCATCTCGCGTCGGCTCTCTACTTCCGAGGCGACCTCGAGGAAATGAGATTGGCCAGCGGCCGTTCACCCGACAGTGGAAGTGGGCTCGCAATACGAAGGGCGCGCGGCCGCTGCCTCCTGCAGCAGCTCTACCAGTCGTGGCGCACACCGGAAGCACGGGAACGCGAGGAGAACCTCCCGGAGATCGGGCACCTCGTGGAGGAGATCGGCGATGCCGACCTCCGCCTGGAGTTCATGGCCTGGGAGATCTTCGATCGGCTGGAGCGCGGCGACTTCGTCGCCGCGGCGACCATCAAGAACCGGTACGTGCAGTTCGCGCGCGAAGCGAAGGTCGGTTGGCACCTCTGGTACACCGCAGTGATGTCCGCCTCCCATGCCATCATGGTCGGCGAGTTCGATCAGGGCGAGGCGCAAGCGTTCGCGGCTCTCACCGAAGGTCAGAGCATGTCCGTTGCCAACGCCGAGCAGATCTTCGGAGCTCAACTCTGCACCCTTCGTTTCCTTCAAGGGCGGACGGAAGAAATCGCCGGGAGCCTCGATTCCTTCGCCTCGGACAACCCGACGATGGTGACCTGGCGATGCGCTCGTCTGGGTCTACTGATCGACCTACCCGACCGGGAGGAGGAAGCGCGCCGCGAGCTCGCGCGGCTGTCGATCGAAGAGTTCACAGCCCTGCCCGCGGACATCAATCTCCTCACCTCCGGTGCTGCGCTTGCCCTTGCTTGCCATGCACTGCAGGACCCCGACAGAGCCACCGCACTGTATCCACGTATCGCGCCGTACGAAGAATGGACTGCCGTGGTCGCGGGCGCGATGAGCTACACGGGTCCGGTCGCATACTACCTCGGGCTCCTGGCTGAGGTGATGGGGAAATGGGACGTCGCGGCCAACCATTTCGAGCGCGCGGAGCGCATCGACACGGCCGCCGGTGCGCTACCCAACCTCGCCATGACCCGCCTACGACAGGCCGAGGTCATGCTTCAGGGCGGCGATGCCGTGTGTTCGCTGCCCGCCTATCGGAGCAAACACCCACAGGATCTGATTCAGCAGGTACTCCACCAGGCGCGCTCGCTCGGCATGAAGTCCCTGGCGATGAGAGCCGAAAACATCGAGCGCTCCGTGCCACGCCGCCGCGCTTCCCGTTCCGGCGCCAACGTCGTCCGGCAGGCGTGCTTCGTCCGCGAAGGCGACTTCTGGACGATCGGAGAAGGCTCGAAGTCGTTTCGCCTGAAGAGCTCCAAGGGGCTGCGCTTGCTGCACTACATGATCCGCCACCCCGGCTGCGACCTGCACGCGATGCAGCTGTCGAGTCTCGACGCACACGGCGAACCGGCAGAAGGTTGGACGCATGCAACCGCCACGGCGCGCACCGAGGGGTTGCAGACCGACCCGATGGCGATCGCAGACGAGCCGCCATCCGACGCCAACGCCGTAGCGGCCTATCGGAAGCGTCTCGCCGACCTCTCCCACGAGCTCGAGGAAGCGAAGAGTTGGAATGATCTCGGACGTGTCGAAGCGATACGTGGCGAGATCGATTTCCTCGCCGCCGAACTGTCGCGAGCGACGGGACTCGACCGCGGCCGTCGAAGTTCCGCCGCCCAGCGCGCCCGCGTCAACGTAACCAAGCAGATTCGCGACGCCTGCCGGAGGATCGCGAGCGTCGACGCAGGCCTCGGGCGACACCTTTCCAGCTCGGTCAAGACGGGGATCTTTTGCGTCTACGATCCCGACCCGACCGACCCCGTCCGCTGGCAGCTCCAATAACAGCGCTATCCAGGCGCCGTTTCACACTGTTCCACGAAAATTCACCCCTTACCGTCAACTGTCGGGGGAATGCGGTCCGGTCACGGCGCCTCGTCGGCGTGACCGGGGCTCTCGCACGAGCATGCTTCGAACCATCCGCCTCCAGGACCGCCGCAGCGCGCCACGGCGCATTCCGACAGCTTCCATGGCGCCCGAGGTGGGAGAATTCGAGATGCACACACGAATCTACGTTCTGAAGCCGATCGTCCGGGCGATCGCATGTTCTGCTTTGGTGATCCTGGCCGCTCGCACCGCCGGGGCCGTCAGCTGCGGAGAGGTCCTCGGGCCGAAGGCCGGAACCGTCGTTCTCGATTCTCATCTGATTTGCCCGGATGAACCGGTGGTGACCGTCGTCGGCCCCGGCACGACTTTGGATCTGAACGGATTCTACGTCACCTGCTCTGGGTCGAACTCGACGGGAATCTTGGTCACGGGTTCGGGCGCCAAGGTGAAGAATGGGGTCGTTGCCGAATGCGCCGTGGCGGCCATCGCCGGAAGTGGACGCCACAAGATCGAAGGACTCTGGTCGCAGAAGATCCGTGTCGATTCCGATCGCAACAAGATCTCCGACTGCGTCACCGCGTTCGGCGACACCGACGGCTTCGAGATCGTCGGCAACGACAATCTCTTGAAGAACAACGTCGCCTTCAGTGCGGGCTTCAATGGCTTCAAGATCTCTGGGGACGGCAACGCACTCAAGTCCAATCTCGCCATCGAAACGAGGCATGGATTCGGATTCGCGCTCTTCGGAGCGAAGGACACCAAGGTCATCGGCAACGTCTCCGCGCTGAACCTGGCTGATGGCTTCATCAGCACGAGCGCAGGAAATCGCTTTCTCAAGAATCTGTCCGTCGCGAACGACGGCAACGGATCGGCAGGGGGCTTCGTCGCCAGTGGCACGGCTGCCGACAACCGGTTCCAGAAGAACAAGGCACTCCACAACGAAGGAGTGGGCATTCTCGTCGCCGGCGACGGCGGAATGGTCTCCAAGAATCAGGTCATGCACAACACCGATGGTGGAATCGAGATTCCGACCGCGGCCAGTGAGCTGAAGGTCACCGGCAACGTCTCTTTCGGCGACCAGTCGACCGACATGATCGAGGCCGAATCCTGCGCCGACGTCCAGTGGAAGAAGAACATCTTCACCACCGCCAGCGACGCGTGCGTCGAGTCACACCACTCACCGCACTTCGGGGCTTGGCGAAGCTCACCCAGCACACAACCAACGTTGGAGGCCAACCATGAAGACTCGACTTCGGACGATCGCTCTCAGTGCCTTACTACTTCTGCCATCCGCCACGTTCGCCAAGGGCCTGTTGTTCCGTTCGGCGTCGACCGGTCGCTGGGTCGAGGTCGCTAGCCAGGAAAGCTTCCTGCCTCGAACGGGACTCGCTCTGGCGGGTGGGGAGATCGACAAGATCGACCCGAAGGCAGTTGCCAGCCTGGCGCACAAGCCCGCCGGCGGATGCATCGCCGAAGAGGTGACGGTCGTCGGATTCCCGCTCACGACGAAGAACCCGAAAGGCTCGGCGATCCTTCTCTACGATGTCGGCAACCGCGTCTACGTCGACGTTGCCGTGGAGGGGCAGCAGGTTCCCAGCCAAGCACCCGGCGCGACCTTCGACGACCTCGGGAGTACGAGTGTCGCCGTCGCCATCGATGAGGTCGAATGCGAGCTGCACGTGCTCTTCGCAGGCAGGATCCCCGAAGCGGACAAGAGCATCGACACGATGATCTTCGACTACAAATTCGATCTGACGGACTTCTCGCTGCTCGACGTCGACCTCATCGCCCGCGAGGGCTTCGGCGGCGCGCCGGCCCCGTTCGACCCATCGGCCCGATGGGACAACTTCGACGAACGCACCAAGATCGCGATCGCGCCCGACACGACGCACGGCTACGTCGCAGCTTTCGCGGCAGCGGCGAAGAACCGCCCGAACGGCCCCGACCGGATCACCAAGAAGAGCTCGGCTGCCCTTTTCCGCTACGTGCCGGGGAGCGGACTCACCACGGTGGCGCGGGCCGGAGATCCGACGTGCGCTCCGGGCTGGCCCTCCGCGGGAACGACCTACGACAGCTTCGATCCGGCCGTGCTGGTCGCCATCAGCGGCGGCGTGACTCCCACGGTCGTGTTCTCCGCATCGTCGAAGGGGTCTCCGAGCGGCGACACCGCGGTCGAAGCGCATCGCGGTGCGGGGTGCGGTTCCACAGGGACGACAACGGTTGCCTACGAAGGTGGCCCGACACCGCTGTTCGGCTTGGCCACGTGGGGAGACCTGGAAGA
>CALJUJ010000406.1 GCA_937975525.1 uncultured bacterium | reverse complement strand
TCGTTCTCGCGCGGCGTCAATTCGCTGAGCTGGGCTTCGACCTTGGCGCGACGGATTTCCTTGAGCCGATTGCTGCGATCGAGCTCGATCGCTTCCTGCATGCGATCGACGAGCAAACGCGGCGAGAACGGCTTCTGCAGGAAGTCGATCGCCCCACCGCGCATCGCGCGAACCGTGCTGGGAATCGTGCCGAAGGCGCTGATCATGATGACAGGGAGGCTCGAACCTCGTTCGATCAGCTTCTCCTGGAGCTCGAGGCCGCTCACTTCCCCGAGCCGGACATCGAGAATGAGGCAGCCGGGTCGGGAGGGGTCGAAGCGAGCGAGGAACTCCTCCGCATCGGCGAAGGTCTCGGCCCGCAATCCCTGGCTCTCGGCCAGTTCCTTGAGGGAGGACCGCACCGCGTCATCGTCGTCGACGACGAATACGGTCGGGGTGTCGCGGAGGTCTGCGCGGGTGGACACCATGGATTGTTCTCGTTGCGGAATCATTCAAGTCGATGGCACCGAGCTTGACAAGCGGGATCGTCGCCCGCGTCTCGAAGCTCTGCCGAATGGCGAAGGGCCGTGCGTCGGAAGAAAATGTGCCGGTGCAGCACGCCGAGGCTCAAACCATGACGGCGTACACGAGAAACATGGCCAACGCGGCGGCCGCCAGCTCGGCCGTCGTCAGGCCGACCAGAGCGAGGTCGAACAGGGCGATGGCCGCCACGAGAATCTCCACCGACCCTTGGCCGCCGAGCTGCCAGGCCGCCAGCAGCAGCCCGGTGTAGAAGATGGCGGCGCCGACCGCGAAGACCGGCGATCCGAGTCGCCGCGGGTCGGCCCTGCCGATCAACACGTTCGCGGCGACCATGGCGCCCAGGACGGCGACGAGGACGAGCTCGACGCCGAGAGGTTGGGGCGATCCGAAGCCGAGGTACGCACAGGCGCAAGTCACGGCCCAGGAGACCAACAACAGATTGTTGCGCCGGTCGACCGGGGTCGGCTGCGCCGACGTCCGCCGCGCGCGGCGGCGCGGCCGAAAACCGTTCGTCGTGGGTCCTGCGATCATCGTTCGGTGTCTCATCCCCTACCCCCATTCACTCTGTCATCCACGGCGAGATGCAGGTATCGTTCCAACGTCGAAAATCTACGCCGATCCTTGGCCCGATTCCATAGAATGTGCAGAAAAGAGAACAAATTGACAGGAAACAGTCATTTTCCGTGCACACTGCTGCCGGGCAGCGGAGTGCGCCGATGAAGCCTACGGTCGCCATCGTCGGCGGGGGCATCGTCGGCCTCGCCACGGCCCACGCGCTGCGGCAGCGCCATCCCGAGCTGCCGATTCGAATCCTCGAGAAGGAACCGGCGGTGGGCCGCCATCAGACCGGTCACAACAGCGGGGTGATCCACGCCGGCATCTACTACAAGCCGGGCTCCGAGAAGGCGCGCTTGTGCGTGCGGGGGGTGCGTCTCCTCAAGAAGTTCTGCGAACGCGAAGGGGTTCGCTACGAAAACTGCGGCAAGGTGATCGTCGCCACCGTCGACGCGGAAGTCGCG
>CALJUJ010000405.1 GCA_937975525.1 uncultured bacterium | reverse complement strand
ACCCGTTGCCAGATTCCGTTCAGATCCTCGAGCACGCGGTAGCCGCACGGTACCACGAGCAGCGTGATGAACGTCGCGAACAGCACGCCGTAGGCGAGGGACACCGCCATCGGGATCAGGAACTGCGCCTGCACGCTCTGCTCCATCATCAGCGGCAACAGGCCGACGAACGTCGTCGTCGCCGTCAGCACGATCGGGCGAAAGCGCGCGACCCCGGCTTGCGTGATCGCGTCGTGCAAGTTCGCGCCGTTGGCGCGCGCGTCGTTGACGAAGTGCACCATCACCAAACTGGCGTTCACGACCACCCCAGACAACGCGACGATGCCGATCACCGACATCATGCTCAGGTTGCGGCCCATCAGCAGATGCCCGCCGATCGCGCCGACGATGCCGAAGGGAATCACGCTCATGATGATGAACGGCTGCGTGTACGACCGCAGCGGAATCGCCAGCAACGCATACACCGCGAACAATGCCAAGAGATATGCGCTCGCGAGGCCGCCCAGCGCCCGGCTCTGCTCGCGTTGCTCGCCTTCGAGGTCGTACGACACCGACGGGTAGTCGGCGAGGATCGCCGGCAGCTCGTCGCGCGTCAGGTCCTCCAACACCTCGTTCGCCGTAGTCTTCGTGCGGTCCACGTCGGCGGTGACGTTCACCACCCGCTTACGATCCGTGCGCCGGATCGTCGAATAGCCGCGCCCGAGGTCGACGTTCGCCACCGTCGCGAACGGAACCTCCGTCCCATCGGGCGCACGCACCCGCAGGTTCTCGAGATCGCCGATCGACGTGCGGTCGCCTTCGGGGTAGCGCACCATCACCCGGATGTCGTCCCGGCCGCGCTGGATGCGCTGCGCCTCTTCTCCATAAAAGGCCTGGCGCACCTGGCGCGCGAGGTCGTCGAGGGTCAGCCCGAGCAGCTCGGCCGAAGGCCGGATGTCGAGCTTGAGCTCGCGCTTGCCTGCGCGAAACGAGTCGGCGATGTCGACGACGCCCGGATACTGCGCCAACTGTTCCTTGACCCGCTCCGCCGCCTGCGTGAGCTCGTCGATGTCGGCGCCGCGTAGCTCGATGTCGATCGCGTTGCCCGCCGAGAACAGGTCCGACGCGAACACCAGCTCCGTCGCACCGGGAATCGGCCCGACGATCTCGCGCCACCGTTGGCCGATCTGGCTGGTGCTGATCTCGCGCTCCTCCGACGGAACCAGGCCGAGCACGACCTCGGCGACGTTGGCCGTGCTGCCCCCTCCGCCCGACATTCCGCTCGGACGATCGTCCTGGCGGTCCTTGAACGGCTGCGCGCCGACCGCGGCCAGAACGTTCGTCACCAGGCTTCCCCCGTCCGGCGCGTACTCGGGATCGAGCTCGCGACGCAGCTCGGCCACCGACGATTCGATGTGATCCGCCGCCGCTTGGGTGACCTCGGCGGTCGTGCCCTGCGGCATCGTCAGGCGGGCAGCCAAGAAGTCGGCCTCGATGGGAGGAAAGAACGAGAAATGCATGCGCCCGCTCCCGACGACCGAGAACGCAATCATCAACATCGCCACGGCGATCGCGATCGTCGTGTAGCGCCACTCCTGCGCGAGCTCGAGCGCCGGCCGGTAAGATCTCTCAGAGAAGGCGACGAGACCGTCGCTGCAACGGTCTTGAAGACCGACCCAGGCTCGCCCGAGGCGGGTCCGCGGCGGGCCGTGCTCGTGCCCGTGTCCGAGGTGGGCCGGCAACACGAGCTGCGATTCGATCAGTGAGCAGAACAGACAGGCGATGGTCACGGTCCCGGCCACCGCGAACACCTGCCCCATCGGCCCCGGCAACATGACCATCGGCGTGAACGTCGCCACCGTGGTCAGAACGCCGAAGACGACGGGCACGCTGACTTGCTGGGTGCCGGCGACCGCGCCCTCGAGCCGGTTGCCGAGCTTCTCCTGCCAGGTATGCACGCTCTCGCCGACGACGGTCGCGTCGTCGACGAGTATGCCGAGCACGACGATGAACGCGAACAACGAGATCACGTTGATCGTAATGCCAAGTGGGTTGAACAACGCCAGCGCACCGAGGAACGAGATCGGCACGCCGAGCGTGACCCACACCGCCAGGCGCGTGTGCAGGAACAACGTCAAGACGATGAAGACGAGGATGAAGCCGGAGCGCGCGTTGCGCAGCAGCGTGTCGAGACGCCCGCGCAACGGCACCGAGTCGTCCTGCCAGATGGTCAGGCTGACGCCTTCGGGCAGACGCGACTGCACCTCGGCGACGTACTCCTTGACCGCCTCGGAAATCTCGATCACGTCCTGCTCGCCGACGCGAAACACCTGGATCAGCATCGCCGGCTCGCCGTCGAAGCGACCGGACACGTCGGTGTCCTCGAAGCCGTCGATGACCGTCGCGACGTCGCCCAAGGTGACTCGCGTGCCGTCGTCGCGCGTACGCACGACGATCTCTTCGAACTCCGGCCCGCGGTACGCCTGCCCCTTGGCGCG
>CALJUJ010000404.1 GCA_937975525.1 uncultured bacterium | reverse complement strand
CCCTGTCGGTGTCGCCTTCCTCGTTCACCACCGTGATGCTCGACTTCTTGCCGAATGGCGGGTTGGTGAGGACCACGTCGACGGGCTCGCCGGGCACGTCGCGCAGCGAGTCGTCGCCGCCGCGGATCGGCGGTTTGCGGGTGTCGTCGTCGGGGCCGATGCCGTGCAGGAAGAGGTTCATCGCGCACAGGCGCGCGACGCCGTCGACCAGTTCGACGCCGCGCAGGGCGTCGTAGCGCAGGTGCTTCTTCTGCTGCTTGTCGAGCTTGTACCGGGACGCCAGGTAGTGGTGCGCCGAGAGCAGGAAGCCGCCGGTGCCGCAGGCCGGGTCGGCGATGATCTCGCCGGGGCGCGGCTGGACGCAGTCGACGATGGCGTCGATGAGCGGCCGCGGCGTGAAGTACTGGCCGGCGCCGCCCTTGACGTCCTGGGCGTTGCGTTCGAGCAGGCCCTCGTAGGCGTCGCCCTTCACGTCGGCGGTCATTTCGAGCCAGCTCTCGTTGCCGATGAGGTCGACGACGAGCTTCCGCAGCTTGGCCGGGTCCTGGATCTTGTTCTGGGCC
The DNA here is from genome assembly GCA_937975525.1 of uncultured bacterium. GTDB lineage: Bacteria > Desulfobacterota > Binatia > HRBIN30 > HRBIN30 > CALJUJ01. The sequence continues at coordinate 1,914 of CALJUJ010000404.1, read as the reverse complement.
TTGCGGAAGATGAGGCCGAGCATGCCGCCCTGCTCGCCGAGCTTCTTGAGCGTGTCGCGGTAGTGCTGTTCGAGCTTGACGCCTTCCATCTTCGGGTTGGAGAGGTCGTCCCAGCGGTAGCCCGTGGGGATCGGCTCCTCCTCGCCGGTGATCTCGGCGCGCTCGTCGGCCATCTTGAGGAAGAGCAGGAAGGTCAGCTGTTCGAGGTAGTCCTGGTAGGACAGCCCGTCGTCGCGGAGCAGGTTGCAGTAACTCCACAGCTTCTTGACGATGCGCTCGCTCTGTTCGCTCATGAGGCGGCCTTGGCCTTTCGCCCGCGGGCTTTCGTCGCCGGCGCCGCTGCTGCGCGCTCGGCGCGGATGCGTTCGAGCAGCTTCTCGGCGGGCTCGTCAGCCGGGTCCTGGTCGACGAGCTTGCCCTCGAAGGCCCACTTCAGGACCGCCTGACGAAGCCGGCGGATACGCTTCATCGAAGTGTCAACGATATCCGCCGTGTTCACCGTTTCCGAATCGGCAAATTCACATGCCTGAACGAGCCGCTCCGCTTCAATCAGGGGCGGCAAGAGGATCGGCGTCGCTCGAAGCTGGTCGAAACTCAGGTGCGTCCTTCGCCGTACATGTACGCGCTGTAGATTCGCCGCCCATCGGGAGAGTTCAGAAACCAGAGCAAGTATTCGGAGATGCGGACATCTACGGGACGCATCAGCGCTACGCTCTGACATACGAAGTGCTCCGGCAGATCCTGTCTAACGCTGCAAACGTCGCCGGTGTTCGCACCGACGATCGTAACGAGGAGATCGCCGGGATATACTTGGCTTCGGTCCCTGCTGGAATCCTCACTCGGGGGATCGACAAGCTGCCTATAGGAAAGGTCTAGCTGCATCGGTCGGACGTTCTGAGCCATCAAGAAAACGCCCGTGCCGCTACCGTAGTAACGCGACCAATCTCGCGAACCACTCGTGATCGCTGAGGTCAACTGGTCCATGCTCGCGTAACACCATCCGTCGGGCGGTGGCGGTAGCAATTCAATCGCATTCTGATCCGGCGCGACGGGCTCCTTGTACTTCGCCTTCCACTTGTCGTCCCTGGGCGCCTTGCCGGCCTTCTGCAGCCGGGCCAGCTCGGCTTCCTCCCAGCCGCGGCGGCGCTCCTTGAGAATCCGCTCCAGCAGCACCGACGCCGGCTCGTAGTCGCGCTGCTCCTGGCGCGCGAGTTCCGCCTCGGTCGGCACCAGGCGCCCCTCCACCGCCGCCTTGAGCACCGACGCGCGGTACAACCGCAGCTTCGACTGCACCCGCTCCAGACTCGCCACCGCCGCGTCGAGGCGCGAGAGGTAACTGTCGAGGGCTTCGACGATGCGGGCTTGCTCGGCGGGCGGAGCCACGGGAAGCCTCAATGTCCTGAACCACTTCAAGCCGAGGCGAGGCCGTCCAACACCGTGAACAAGTTCCTTCGCTTGCGAGCGGACGACTGCCGAGTTCAGACCGGCAGCCACATATCGGCTATCCACGAGTCCAGGGTTTGGCCTCAGTCGAACGCAGTCAGCCTTTACGATCGCTGGCCCGAGCGTCGACGGAACGAGGCACGCACGCGGCAGGTCATTGCCAAGCATCGCCACGACCACGTCACCCGATCGGGCCTCATGTTTGCGCAATCGCTCGAAGTGCTCCCGCGAAATGAATGCTTTCTCGTCAACGAAGGATCCATCGCCAATGTTCTGGAGCCGGATCACGATCGCGCCGGACTCTGTGTAGTGCTCGGTTTTTAGATTGGACCCAAAGGGACCATCCGTGAGGTCCGACGGCGTCGCAACCAGACCCTCGATTTCGACCCAAGCCCAGTTCCGCGGGAGCGTCGCCGTCATGCCGCCAGCGCCTCGTTCAGCTCACGCACGATCTTCCGCAGGTCCTTGCCG
>CALJUJ010000403.1 GCA_937975525.1 uncultured bacterium | reverse complement strand
CGAATTCCGCGGCCTGATCGGCGGGGTAGTCGGCGGCGCCGCTGGTCCAGCCGTTGGCACCGCTACGAAAGTCGAACGAAAAGAACAGGGGTGGCAGCGGTGTGGGCGTCGTCGTTGCCGTCGCGGTTGCCGTCGGCGTCGGCGGGGGCGGCGTCGGCGTGAGCGCCGGGCATCCGTCGAGGGAACGCAACAGTGCTTGAATGATCTCGTCGACCGTCAGTGAACCATTGGCGTCCGTGTCGCCGGCGGTACAGGTCGCGACGTCGACGTTGCCGAGTGCCATATTGATCAGGGTGACGATCTCGTCGACGGTGACGTCGCCGGAAGCATCGCAATCGCCGGGACAGGCGAAGGTCGCAACGGGTGGGAGCGCCACGAGACCGGCAAAGATCCCGCCGACCAGAGCACGACGAAGGCGTCGAGTGCCGTTGATTCCGCCCATCGTGGCCAGCGCTAGCAGAGCCAAAGCGAGTAGGAAAGAACGGATCGATCCGTCAAGTGCCGAAGCGCACACGGCGAGGCAGGACCTGGGCGGTGAGCCAATTGCGCAGTTCGATGCTCCGTTGCTCGGCTCCGAGCTCGGGCGCATCGACGCCGAACGCACGCGCCAGCTCGTGGAGGGTAGGATCGGCGTGGACCATTTCCAGGGCATCCACGTAGGCGGCGGCCGCATCGGTATCGGCGAAGGTCCCCTGTCGAACCAGCTCGTCGCGGCGTACGACGCTCAAGCGCGCGATTTCATGGAGATCGTACTCCGGGTGGTACTGAACCGCCCAAAAGGTGCCGCGCCCGTGTTCGACCGCGACGGCCTGCACGGCCGAATGGTCATTGGCGGCGAGCACCATGGCCCCGGATGGAAGCTCGACGATCTCGTCGGCATGCGACGCCAGGGCGACGAAGGGGCCGGGCTTGCCCTGAAAGAGTGGATGACTTGTCCCCGCGCCGAGCAACCGAATCGGCGCGGTCACTCCGAACTCGCGCCCGCGCGGACTCGGGGCACAGCGTCCGCCGGCGGCGACGACGGCGATCTGTGCGGCCCAGCAGCTACCGAAACTGGGAACCCCGGCCGCGTAGGCGCTTCGTGCGAGCTCGACCTGGCGCCGCACCCGCGGGTCCGCGTCGGCGTGGATCGTCAGGCTCGATCCGGTCCAGATGATTCCATCGTAGTCGGACAACGAAGCCCCGGACGGGAGTTGGTCGTCGGCATCGGCGGGGTGGACGACGTCGCAAGCCACCCCCGGCATGAGGGACTCGAGCTGGCGCCGATAGAGCCGGTCCGGCTGGGTGGCTGCGGCGCGCTCCAACGCCGCACGTCCCTCGCGGTCGTAGGCGTGGACGATCAGCAACCGCATCGCCGCGAATCACACCGGGCGGTCGCCGGCGATGGTGACGCGAAACATCAACCGCTCGAATTCACGGTAGTCGTCGATGGCGTAGTGTTGCACCGAGCGATTGTCCCACACCGCCACGGTGCCGGGCTGCCAGCGCAGTCGACAGGTGAACTCGGGCAGTGTGCAGTGCTCGTACAGCATGCGCAGCAGCGCGTCGCTCTCGTGCGGGCGCATCCCGACGATGCGTTGCGTGAACATCTGGTTGACGTAGATGCTCTTGCGTCCGGTCTGCGGGTGGGTGCGGATGACAGGGTGGACGTTCTCCTCGTGTACGGCATCCGAGTAACGGTAGCTGATCGGCGCCTTGCCCTCGTACTTCTCGCGGCCGGTCACCGCAGGGTCGTAGGCGCGTGCGGCGCTGTGCACCGCCTGC
>CALJUJ010000402.1 GCA_937975525.1 uncultured bacterium | reverse complement strand
CGTGTTCGTCGCGATCGTGCTGACGCAGCCGGCCGAACCGTGGTGGCCGCGCTCGGCGTGGGCGGGGCAGGCGCTCGGCTTCTGCGAGACGACGCTGCCGTTCGCGATCTACTTCGTCGCGTTCGAGTCCGGCCGGCGCGGCGCGACGCCGGGCAAGCGCGCGCTCGGTCTCGCGGTCACGACCCTGGACGGCGGCCGCGCGCAGCGGCGCAGCGCGGTCGTGCGCACCGTCGCCAAGCTGCTGCCGTGGGAGCTCGGGCACACCGCGGCCCACCGGATGGTCGCCGCCGAACTCGCCGGCGGCGCACCGCCGACCTGGTCGTACGCGCTCGCGATCGCGGCCATGGCCCTCGCGCTCGCCTGGGCCGCGACGCTGTTCGGCGGCGGCCGCACGCCCTACGACCGGCTCGCCGGCACCCGGGTCGTGCGCATTCCTGCCGGCGGGCGCATCCACACCGCCCCGGCGGCGAAGGGACCCGCGTGAAACGCTTGCTGCTGGCCCTGTTCCCGTGCACCGAGGACGCGGAGCGCGCGCGCGCCGCGCTCGGCGCCGCCCCCGCGGCGGCCCGCCTGCACGAGGGCGGCCTCGAACCGCAGCTCGGCATCGACCTCGACGGGACCCCCGCGCAGGGCGCCGACGAACGCGGCGTCGCCGTGCGCTTCTTCCTCGCCTTCGCCGCGTGCACCGGCGCCGGCGTGGCCCTCGACCTCATGACGGGCGGCAGCGAGGCCGGCCTGCCGCTGACGATGGCGTTCGGGTCGCTCGGCGTGCTCGCCGGCGCCGTGGCCGTCGTGCTCGCTCCGGTGCGCCCGCTCGACGTGGCGCTCACGGAGGCCTCGGGCGCGATCACGCGGGGCGACGTGCTGCTGTCGGTCGCGGTCGACGAAGCGTCCCGAGCGCTCGCAGCCGAGACCGTGCGTCGCCACGGAGGCCGCACGGTGTTCGCGGCCTGATCCGCCGCGGCCCGGTCCGAGCGCGACAGCGCTCGGTTCCGCCACGGCCGACGCGTCCGCCCCCCACCGCCGCCCTCGTCTGTCCGTTCTCCTCCACCACGCTCCCCCACGCTCCACCCCATGGACACCTTCGAAGCGATCCAGAAGCGCCGCGCCGTCAAGCACTACGACCCGAAGCACCGGCTCACCGACGCCGAGGTCCGGGAGCTGCTCGAGGCCGCGATGCAGTCCCCGACCAGCTTCAACATCCAGCACTGGCGCTTCGTCGTCGTGAAGGACCCCGAGCTGCGCAAGCAGATCCGCAAGCACGGCAACGACCAGGCGCAGATGACCGACGCGTCGCTCCTGGTCGTCATGACCGCCGACGCCAAGGCGTGGAAGAAGGAGCCGCAGCGCTACTGGCGCAACGCGCCCGAGGAGGTCGCGACGATGCTCGTCGACTGGATGGGCCCGTTCCACGAGGGCAAGGAGCAGCTGCAGCGCGACGAGGCGATGCGTTCGATCGGCATCGCGATGCAGACGCTGATGCTCGCGGCGACCGCCAAGGGCTACCAGTCGTGCCCGATGATCGGCTTCGACCACGCGAAGGTCGCCGAGCTGATCCGCCTGCCGAAGGACCACGTGATCGGTCCGATGGTCGCGATCGGCAAGGGCATCAAGGACCCGTGGCCGAAGCCGGGCCAGCTGCCGTTCGAAGAGGTCGTGATCCACGACCGCTTCTGAGCGCGCGCTCGGTCCGTGAGCCCAGCCGCGGGCCGGCGCCCTCATCGGGCAGATGCAGCGACGGCGCAGTCAGCTCTCGAGCGACGACTGGAAGTGCCGCTACCTGCGGATCGGTCTGGAGAGAGCATCGGCAGCGCTGCGCATCTCGGCGAGCCGGACCCGTTTCGCCCGCTCCGCTTCTTCGCGAGCGAGTCGTTCCTGCTCTTCCCGTTCCTTGCGGCGCTGCTCCTCCTTCTCGGCCTCGCGACGCGCCTCTTCGGCGATGAGCTCATTCCTCCTTTGCACCGCACGTTCCGCCGCCTCGCGCTCGCGGTTCATCTTCTCGAAGTCCCATTCGCCTTCCGCGGAAATCCCGGGGACGGTCGCGCAGAGAAGCCCGAGAGGACCCATGACGGTGTCATCACACACCTTGGCGAATGAGTCATCGAGGAAATACATGAACGGCGAAAACGCGAAGAGTATCGGGCAGGCCAGCGGCTCCAACAACCCGTCGAAGAGGACCATGTTCACGCCACTGTAGCCATAGCATGGCTTCATCTTGCTCACCGAACACGAAGACATGACGCCGATCGTCAACGTCAGTGCCACGGCCGAAGGGAAGAGTCCGAGCTTTGGCGCCATGCTGCTGCTTCGACTTTGATCAGATACGTGAGTTCGACCGGGTCACGAGTCGGACAGGAACGAGCCCTCAGAAACCGAGTTCCAAAGGCACGTCGACGACCACGCGTAGGCCAACCACAGGGCTCTTGTTCTTCTCGCCGAGACTGCCGCGATCCGCCGACCGACAATGCGCAGCCTGGCTCGCCCAGCTACCACCCCGGACGACCCTCGCTCCTGAATGGCCCGCAGGCGTGGCGTTGGACCCGTACGGAAGCGCGATGTCGTCACACCATTCGAGCACGTTGCCATGCATGTCGTAGAAGTCCCACTGGTTCGGCTGCTTGCTGCCGACCTTGCTCGGGCCCTGGACTTCGAGCGAGGCCCATACCATGTATCGGCGATCCGGTTCGGTCCCGTACGAGAAGGGAGTGTCCGTCCCCGCACGGCACGCATACTCCCACTCGGCTTCGGTAGGGAGACGGGCCCCGATCTTGCGCACGAACTCGCCGCAGTCCTGCCACGACACCATCGTGACTGGGTAATCGTTCCCAGGGAACGGCTGATCGGGTAGCGGCATGATGGTGCGCCATTCCTTCTGCGTGACTTCCTTGATGCCCAGGTAGAACGGGCGCGGAACCGCGATCTCGTTCTGCTGTTCGTCCTCGTCGCGGCCGCGCTCGGTCGCGGCTGACCCCATGGTGAAGCGACCGGGACCGACCAGGACCAGGACGATCCCCGTCGCAACGTGCTTCACGCGCCTGGGGAGCATGGAGTCGGGGAACACGTGCGCATTGTCGGTCGCCCGATAGCCTTCGATCGGCTCCCGCATCCGGCGCACCTGCGCAAGTTCGCGGTATTCAGACGTCGACAGCCGTTGGCGGAGCAGGTTGGTGTCGCGGTCCTGCAGCAGCAGTTGTTCGGCGTTTTGCCATTCGTGCAGGTTCTTCGGGAAACCTGAGGGTCCGAGTTCGGAGAGTCGCCGCAGAGCGCCAGCAGCGTCCCCCCTGGCGAGCTGAAGTCGCGCACGACCGGCTCCCGCGCCCGGCGTTCCGGGCATGGCATCATCGGCCTGGTCGAGCAATTGCTCGGCGAGGACCAGCTTCCCGGACTTCACGGCATCGGCGAACGCGTCGAGCTTGGCGCTTGCGTCACGTAAAGCGGCCTCCTCGGTGACGAGGTAGCCCTTTTGATTCAGCCGGACCAGCAGCCCCTTGATCGCCGGGTCCGCCGAGCCGGCGGCTCCGAGCCGCAACAGGTTCGCGCTGGCGCGGCGAGCCTCTCTCACGAGGTCCAGCTCCAGGGCCGCGACCGCCCGCACCTGCCAGGTCAGCACGGAGTCCTTCGTCAGGGAAAGCACCCGGTCGGTCCGCTGGAGGACGGAACGGTACACATCGGGCCGCTCGTCCGCGGTCTTCTCCGTCGCCGTGCGCAGTTCGGCCAACGCTGTCTCCACTTCGATCCGCGCCAGCTCCTGGGGATCGACGCCGACCGACGAAGCTTCGGCCCGGCGGGCATCGATGACCGTGAGAAGGCGCTCGACATCGCCAGCCTTGTCGGCCGGGGCACACAGCATGGCCTGGACAGCGCTCACGCGACCGTCCTCGAGTCGTCCCAACTGCAGGAGAGCCAATCCGCGCAGGTAGTGCCCCTCCCATCGCTCCGACTCCGCTTCGATCGCCGAATCCGCGGAGGACAAGGCCATGGCGGCATCGCCTGCACGCAGGGCGGTCTGTCCGCGTGTCAACAGATCCTGGAACTGCTGTCCGTGGAGGTTTCGAGCCGCCACGAGAGAGGCAAGGAGCATCGCGAGTACGAGCTTCATGCTGTTGGTCGTCGAATGGAAGATCGGCGCGGCCAGCGACTGCGCCCGCGCTTCAACGCTTCGGCGAGCCCAATCCGCGCCGGGACCCCGGCCCGAGCTGCGTTCTGCGCCCGGCATCCCGTACGGCCGAGCGCCGACCCTCCCGAGCGCTGACTAGGCACTGCCCTCGCGACCGCGACGATCCGTCAATCTCGACCCGCCGCCTCGGCGCGCGCCATGTCGCGGTCGTGCAGCCGGCCGAGCAGGAGCTGCGCCAGCACCGCGCCGGACAGAGCCATCGTCATGTCCCACTGCGCGTCCCACGGATCGCCCTGGTGGCCGAGCCATTCGGGTCCGGCCTCGGGATAGACGAGCAGCACGACCCCCATCTCGAGCAGTTCGTACGCGGCGCTGAAGCCGAGGCAGCAGCCGGTCACCAGCCAGAACACGGTCCCGCCGCGCGGCAGCCCCCGCCGGCGCATCAGCCATTCGCGCAAGAGCACCGCCGGCACGAAGCCCTGGAAGAAGTGGCCGATGCGATCGACGGGGTTGCGTTCGAGCCCGAGCGCGTCGATCACCGCCCGAGGGAACGGCACCTCGGCGAACGTGTAGCGGCCGCCGAGGCACTGGATCAGGAAGAACCAGGTCAACAGCGCGTACGACAGGTCGCTGAAGCGGAACCACCGGCGGCGGATCGCGAACACGACCACGACCGCGCCGAGCGGCAGCACCTCGAACGCCCACGTCGCGGTGTCCGGCGCGCCGAGGCCCGACCAGAGCGCGCCGGCGACGCAGACCGCCATCAGGATCGCGAACACCATGCGCGCGACGCTAGCGCCCCGGCGGCCCCGGAGCACGAGCCGTGCGCAGCGCCGGCCAGCCCGTCGAAGAACGCGCGCTCGGCCGGCAGCGGCGCGTCGACGAGCCGGCCGCCGGACGCGTCGAGCTCGAACAGGTGGCAGCGAAGCACCAGCGCCTGGTGGTCCCGCTCGTCCTGCACGAAC
>CALJUJ010000401.1 GCA_937975525.1 uncultured bacterium | reverse complement strand
CGCGAGGCAACCGACGAGGACAGCGTCGAGATCCAGGTCGAGGCACCGGAAGACGCTTCGGAATGACTGCTACCGTGGCCGTCGCGGCATGGCTCGGCCTCGTAGTCGTTCCGGCCATTGCCAGCGCCCAGCCGATCGCATCGGGCGCCGTCTTCATGCCGTACAAAGACGCGCGTCCGACCATCGAGACGCTGCGCAAGGATCTGCCCGACGAGTTGCTCGAGCACGACCTGCCTGCAGGCTCCGACAAATGGCCACAATGGGCCCGCAAGGCGGATGCCTCGATTCGCGCCCGACTCGCCCAGGGCGACGAGGATTCCCTCGTCAACCTCCTCCTCCTCGGCCGCAGCTTCACCGAGCAACCACGAACGACGCAGAAGCAGATCGAAGAGATCCGCACCAACACGAAGGGCTCGAAGTCGGCTGCCGGCCACCTGCCCGCGTCGGTCGAGGCACGCCTCGAGGATTTCCTGACGGCCCTCGGCCGTCCCGGAGGCGGCGAGCGAATCACCTTCGCACGCGAGTTCCTGGGCGCGCGCCTTGGATCATTGCTGACCAGCGACGCGGGCCGCGCCAAGGCGCGCGATCTCCTGCTCCGTTCGATCGCCCGCGTCCTCGAGGAGCTCGAGGCCTACGACCGCATCATCGAAGAGGCGAAGCTGCTCGGCAACGACACGGCCGTATTCGTCGAGCGTTCCGAGATCTACCGCGAGCGTGGCCTGTCGTCGGATACGTCGCTGCGGCCGAATTTCGGTATCGAGACGGCGCTCGCGGAACTGCTCGAGAAGGGCTTTTTGAAGCCCGCATCCATCCGCCGAGTCGCGGTCATCGGCCCCGGTCTGGATTTCGCCGACAAGCAGTCCGGGCACGACTTCTATCCGCAGCAGACGATCCAGCCGTTCGCGATCATGGACTCGCTTCTGCGTCTCGGCCTGGCCAAGGCCGACGAGCTCACCGTCGTGACCCTCGATCTCAGCCCCAAGGTGAACGCGCACATTCGCCGCGCCCGGGCGCGCGGCGAAGCCGGCAAGCGCTACACGATGCAGCTTCCGCTCGCGACCAATGGAGCCTGGACCGAGGGCTTCGAGAAGTACTGGAAGCGCTTCGGAGATCAGATCGGCGCCGAAACGAAGCCAGTTGCCGTTCCCGCGGGCGTCACCGGTCTCGATTTACGAGCGATCGCCGTGCAGCCCGAGTTCGCGGCCAAGCTCGAAGCGACCGACGTCAACATCGTTCTCCAGCGCCTCGAGCTCGCCGACGACGAGAAGTTCGATCTCGTCATCGGCACCAACATCTTCGTGTACTACGACGGCTTCCAGAAGAGCCTGGCGTTGACCAACATCGCGCGGATGCTCCGCGTCGGAGGCTTTCTGCTTTCGAATCAGGCGTTGCTGGAGATCCCGTCGGCGAAGCTCAACTGGACCGGCTATTCGAAAGTACGCTACTCGAATCGCACGTCGGTCGACGGCGATTTCATCGTCTGGTACCGCCGCAATCCCTGAGCACCACCCGCGGCCGTGAAGTCTCGGGCGCGAGAGCGACCATCAACGCCGGCGCCCTTCCTGCACCCACCACGCGCCGGCGCCGGCCAATAGGGTGGCCAGCCCGAACACGGCGCCACCCCCGAGCCGCTCCAAGCTGAACACCAGCGCCCAACAGACGAAGGCCAGATAGGCGAGAGGCACGAACGGCCAACCGATCACGGCGAGCTCGGGCTTGCGGCGCTTGAGGCGTACCAGTCCGACCACGGTCAGCGCCGTCGAAAGGCTCAGCGTGAAGCCGATGTAGCCGAGCAGCGCCGCGAACGAATTCGTCCACAAGAAGAACAGCGTGAGTGCCATCTGAAGTGCCAAGGAGGTACGTGGCGGGCCCGAGCTTCCCATCAATGCTGCGGGCAACACCCCGTCTGCTGCCATGCGGGCGTAGACGCGTGGACCGGCCATCAGCATGGCCGAGACGGACGTGGCCAGGGCAAGGAGCACGATGAGGGTGACGCCGTGGGCGAGCTCCACTCCGCCGATGCGCTCGGCGACGATCTGCGCGACCGCCACTCGACCGGCAATGGCCTCCGCGGGGGCACCGAGCACGAAGACCGCGTTGACCACGACGTACACGAGCGTGACGATCCCGGTCGCGAGGCACAGCGACCGCACGAGATTGCGTCGCGGGTCGACGACCTCGGAGGCGATGTACACGGCGGCGTTCCAGCCCGAGTAGCTGAAGGAGATCCAGACCAGCGACGCCGCCAACGCACCGAGTGCCAGGGGCGTCTCGGGCGCGAGCGACTGCGGCGCGATGAGCGGACCGGAATAGGCCACGAAGATGGCCAGGAGAACGAGCTTGGCCAGCACCGCTGCATTCTGGACCCATGCGCCGCGCTCGACGCTCGCACTGTGCAGGGCGGCAAGGACAACGATGAGTGCCGTGCCCGACGCCTTGATCGGCACTTCCGGGACCCACGGCGATAGATACTCTCCGAAGCCGAATGCCGCCATGGCGATCGGCGCAGAAAAGCCGGCGAGCATGGACACCCACCCGGCGACGTAGCCGGCTGCGGGATGCAGCGTCTCGCGCAGGAACAGGTACTCGCCGCCGCTCTCGGGAATCTCGCGCCCGAGCGACCCGTAGCAGAGGGCTCCGAGCATGGCGACGATCCCGCCGAGCAGCCAGGCGAGAATCACCCACGTCGGCGAACCGAGGTCGGCGATGAGGAAACCGCTCGTGGTGAACACGCCGGCGCCGATCATGTTGGCGACGACCAGGCAAACGGCACTGGTCAGACCGAGTCGGCGAGCATCCTTCATGCTTCAGGATCGCATCGGGCAGCGATCGCCGCCCGGCTGGCCCGAGAACGCCTCCCAACGCAAAGGAGGGTGGCAAATTCTCCGCCACCCTCCTTCGTCACGTTCGAAACGGACCTGTGTGAGTCGTCTCGCTACTCGACGAGCTCGCTGCTTTGCACGACGAAGTTGAAGGTCGTCGCGATGTCGTTCGTGACTTGGATGTCGAGTGCCGGGAACCCGCCGCCGAAGGCCGTTCCGGCGATGTTCCCCGTAGCATCGAGATCGGAACAGCTCAGCGGCTGACCCTGCACCTGTGCGACGCAGTTGGCGAAGCCGCAGCGCGCCTCAGGAGCCACCTGCAGGACCGAGTTGTTGTTCGCATCGAAGATGCGGACACTGTTCGTTCCGGTGCTCAGGACCACAGGAACGGAGGCAG
>CALJUJ010000400.1 GCA_937975525.1 uncultured bacterium | reverse complement strand
AATTTTGGACGCCGATCCCCCCGCCTAGGGGGTCAATCTTGCAAGCCGAAACACAGAGGAACGGGTGAGGCGCGCGATCAGGTCGATCACGTCGCCCGTGCCGCAGTGCGACCAGCACGCCCAACGCGAACCGTCCGTCGTGACGCTAAAGTTCCGGTTGTGACCATCGTGAAGCGGGCAGGGGATGCGGCGGCGCCCGACGGGTGGGTCGATTCCGAACGCGCTCAGGACCGTCGCGACGTCGACCCGGTTGCGAATCGCAGCCACGTCGAAGCGGCTCATCTCTCGGCTCCAGCGTCTGTCGTCGACGTTCGCGTCTGTGCGGCGATCCAGTCGTCGATGTCGGACCGACGGTAGCGAACGGCGTGGCCGAGCTTGACGAACTTCGGGCCGAAGCCTGCCCATCGCCAACGCTGGAGGCTCTTGGTGGGTACCTTGATTAGGGCGGACAGCTCGCCCTCGGTTAGGAATGCTGCAGCCGACATGGAATCCATGTGTGCTGCATAGGCATTCGTGAAGATCGAATCACGCGGACAATTGACGAGCCCAAATGTCCGGAGTTAGAGCCCCCGAGGCCCCGGTGAGGGTACTCGAAACCGAGCGTCGGGACGATTCCGACTCAGGAACTTCTGAAGAGCTGGAACGGAGGCGAATCCAAACCAATCGCGAACGACTTCGAGAGCAAGTTCGGCAGGGAGCGGACGAGAATTGGCGATCAACGCCTCCGAATCGATTGTCGACGGGGGATGGATTCCGGTGAAATGCCACCAGGGCAATGAAACAAGGGGTATTCCAATGGCGGACGTGTAGAGTTCGAAAACTGGTAGACCAGCCAGGCAGACTCCGAAACGCAGCTCAGATTCAGCGTCAACAGGATTGACGGGGAACGGAAGCTCTTGCTTCTGGTTCTCGGTCACCTCGGTATTCGGTGCACGAAGCAGAAAGAGGAGCAAGCTCCAAACGCGCGGCGCGTCGAATTGCCTGGTCGCGCGATGAGGTGGAAGCGGATCCTCTTCGATCAACTGTTCGAGCACGATTTCAAACGCCGATATCTGCTCGGGCGACCTAAAAAGGGGCTCCAAGACGTGATCGCGTGGGAGCCCGATGGACAACGGAATGCCTAGGGAACGTGCTTCCATGGCGAACGCCCGATTGCCTCCGCCCAGCATTGCCCACATCTGGCGAACTTCAAAGCCGCTCGAATCGTCAGAAACGAGCTGTTCGATTAGCCTCAGGAGATACGGCAACGACGAATCAACCAGCGTGTCGGCGGATCTTGATCCTTCTAGTACTTCGCGAATTTGTCTCGCAATTTCGTGCATTTTCGCGGCTGCCGGGTATCCCACTGTTCTAATCCAGATCATTCGTTCGTGAAGTCGAATGGCGCGCGCCAGGTCGAGTTTCCAGGCTGCTGCGGGGATTGGTGCGTCTGGGAGTTGGGACATGGGCGCCTGATGCCGCGGCGGCCTACCCCGCAATCAAAAGCAATATCTTCACGCCTAACAAAAGGGAGATACCTTGGTGTCCCTGGTCCCTACGACTCCAACGAACTCCGCACTCGTGAGCGCCGAATGCGGCGCGGCAAAGTTGCTCATTGCTGATTCGCGCCCGAGTTGATGTCGAGGTGACTACCTGAATTTGAATCCGCCATTGCCGCAGCGATGCCACTACCCACGCGTTCGCTCGCCTCGCGAAGCGGGTCGTGCTGCAGGTGCGCGTAGCGCTGGGTTGTCGCCGCCTGCGTGTGTCCGAGGAGCCCGCCGATTATCGGGAGGGGCAGGCCGCCGCTTACAGCGTGGCTGGCAAATGTGTGTCGGAGGTCGTGTAGGCGGACATCGTCGAGCTTGGCTCGCTTGCGGATCCGAATCCACGGGTCCTTCACGTTGACGAGGGGCTGGCCTTCCTTGCGGCCGAAGAAGACGTAGGGATTCCCGTCACGCCGGGGAACGGATTGCAGCAGCGCGCGGGCTGGCGCGTTGAGGACGATCGCCCGGGTCCCTGTCTTCGAGTCGGGCAGGTGGAGCAGGGCGGACTCTTCGTCGACATTCTCCCAGCGAAGCATACGGATCTCGTCGCGGCGGCAGCCGGTCAATAGGAGCATCCGCAGGAAAGGAACGACCGTTGGCCACTCGACCGCCTCCGCTTCGACCGAGCGGAGCACCTTGCCCAACTCGGCCAGCTCTGCGACGCTGAGAAAGCGCTCTCGCTTCTTCTCGCGGTATCGCTCCACGTGGCGGCAGGGGTTCGTGCCATCTGGTCGAAACCCCCAGCGCTCCGCTAGGTTGAACACCTTGGACAGCATCGCCAGCGTCCTGTTCGCCCGGATCGGCGTGTCGCTCATTCCCTGGATCAGCTTGGTGACGTCTGCGCGCGTAACGTCGATCACCTTGTGGCGGCCGATCTCGGGAAGCACGTACGCGTTGAGCTTCCGCTCTTCATCCTTGGCGCCTTCGGGCTTCAGCTTTGGAACGGCATGAAGTCGTAGGTACCGCGCCGCGAGGTCGTTCACCGTCATCGCCGCCCGCGCCGTACCGCGCTCCGCCGACGGGTCGGCCCCTTGCGTCGCTACCCTAGCCAGCTCCGCACGAGCCTTGGACCGAGCCTGATCGACCGTGAGGGGTCCAAAGCGGCCGATCTTGTAGCGGCGCGTCCGCCGCGAGTTGGTCGGCCGGTACTGAATCAGGAAGGTGCGAATGCCGCTTGGCAGGATCCGAATGCCGAAACCGGGTAGCTCGGTGTCCCAGGCGAACGCCTCGCGCGCGCCGCTCGGGATGCGCATGGCCTCAACGAGCCTCTTGGTGAGCTTCCGATTCATCGGCGAGAAAAGTCCTGAGGCGAACCGTGGAAGCCATATGGAAGCCAGCGGAAGCAAATCAGTGCGGAACGATGAGAACTCATAGGCTGATTGAATCGCCCAATACCGTAGAGATTTCAAGCATTCATGGGCCCAGACGAGGAGTAGCAAGAAATCGTGAAAAACAGCCTCCACAGGATTCCTAATCCTGGGGTCGTGCGTTCGAACCGCGCCGGGGGCACCTTTCCCCTTCCGCCGTCCCGATGCGAACCTGCTGCGGGTCGTCGCACGATCAGCGCCAACGGTCGAAAAGGGCCGCGATCATGCGCCCAATGCCGACGTGATCGAGGTCGTCGGCCACGGTTGCGTGCGCCTGCTGCGCGAGGCCAGCAGCCAGGCCGCGGTCGTCCATCAGACGTTCGATCCGCTCGGCCAACGCGCGCGGATCTGGCGGACAGAGCAGCACGTCGTGCTCGTCGCGGAACAGCTCGCGGATCGCCGGCGTGTCCTTCGTCACCATCGGGCGCGCACAGGCGGCGTAGTGGTAGATCTTGTTGGGGATCACCAAATCCGCTTTCCGAGTCTGCCCGAAGATCCCCAGACAGACGTCCCACGCGGAAATTCGTGCGCCGAGCTCCGCGTAGGGAACGCGCGGCACGAAGTCGACGTTCTCGAGGCCGCGCTCCCGGGCGTAGGCCGCCATCGCTGCATGCGTCGGACCACTGCCGATCAGCTCGAACCGGATGTCCTCTCGCCGCTGCAACAGCTCGGCGGCCGCGAGGATCGTCTCGACTCCGTGCAATGGAATGAAGCTACCGTAGAAGCCGACCGTGGCGACGCGATGGTCGGGCAACGGCGTCGGGCGGAATTTGTCACCGTCGTAGCCTACGGGGACGACGAAGACCTTGTCGGCTGCAACTCGATACGTATCGACGTAGTAGCGCTTGTGCGCTTCGGTGTCCGCCAGGACGTAGTCTGCAACGTGCAGCGCCCGGCGATCGACCCGATGGTTGAGCACGGCGTGGACCGAGTAGCGCCCGGCGCTGCGGTAGTCGTGAATCTTCGAGAGGTGCCGCGAGATCAGCGGGTCGAACACCAGAGGACCGCGGAAGAAGCGCCGGACCACCTCGACCTCGTGGTGGCAGAAGGCGGGCACCAGGACGATGTCCG
>CALJUJ010000399.1 GCA_937975525.1 uncultured bacterium | reverse complement strand
CGCAACACCTTCCCCTACGGATCGGGCGTCTGGGGCAAGAAGGAGTGGGTGCTGCCGTTCATCGACGACGAGAACGTCGTGTCGACCTACGAGGGCGGCACGAACCTGCTCTGGGCGGACCGCTACGGACGGATGCTCGGCGTCGAAGACCTCTGGGTGAAGCAGTGCGGCAACTCGCACACGGGGTCTTTCAAAGACCTCGGCATGACGGTCCTGGTTTCGGTGGTCAAGCAAATGATCGCCGAAGGCGAAACGATCAACGCCATCGCTTGCGCATCGACGGGCGACACCTCGGCCGCGCTCGCCAACTATTGCGGCGCCGCCGGCATTCCCGCAGTGGTCCTGCTCCCCAAGGACAAGGTGTCCCCAGCCCAGCTGGTCCAACCACTGGCCAACGGGGCCCTCGTTCTCAGCCTCGATACCGACTTCGACGGTTGCATGGCGCTCGTCCAGGAGATCACCAAGGAACGCACCGTCTATCTCGCCAACTCGATGAACAGCCTGCGGATCGAAGGGCAGAAGACGGTCGGCATCGAGCTGGTTCAGCAGTTCGACTGGGAGGTCCCCGACTGGATCATCATTCCCGGAGGCAACCTCGGCAACGTCAGCGCCCTCGGCAAGGGCTTCCTGTTGATGCGCGAGCTCGGCCTGATCCGGAAGTTGCCCCGCATCGCCGTCGCCCAGGCGGCGAACGCCAATCCCCTATACCAATCGTTTCTCGACGGCTTCCGGTCGTTCAAGCCGATCCCGGCGAAGAAGACGCTGGCCAGCGCCATCCAGATCGGCAACCCCGTCAGCTACAAGCGTGCGGTGCGCGTGCTCCAGGAATTCGACGGCGTCGTCGAGCAGGCGACCGAATCGGAGCTGGCCGACGAGGCAGCGCTCGCCGACCGGACCGGGATGTTCAACTGCCCGCACACGGGGGTTGCGCTGGCGGCGCTGCGCAAGCTGGTCGAGCGCAAGGTGATCCGCGGCCATGAACGGGTCGTCGTGATCTCGACCGCCCACGGGCTCAAGTTCGCCGAGCAGAAGATCGCCTACCACCTCGGCCGGATCGAGGGGATCACCTCGCATCACGCGAACGCCCCCGTGGAAACTCCTGCCGATCTCAAGACGGTCATGGACACGATCAAACGCTACGCGGAAAAAGTCCGCCTCCTCGACCGATAAGTCCCATGTCCGCACCCGACGATCGACGCGGCCGCAGCACGCTGGCGGTCCACGGCGGCGAGCCGCGCACCAACGCCGGCCATGCCATCA
The DNA here is from genome assembly GCA_937975525.1 of uncultured bacterium. Taxonomy (GTDB): domain Bacteria; phylum Desulfobacterota; class Binatia; order HRBIN30; family HRBIN30; genus CALJUJ01. The sequence goes on along the minus strand of CALJUJ010000399.1, from coordinate 385 downwards.
CCACTCCGATTGCCCAAACCGCGACGTACACGTTCGCAGACACCAGCGAGCTCCGCGACCATTTCGAAGGGCGAATCGAGCGCGAAGAGTACGGTCGCTACGGCAACCCGACGCAGCGCGTAGCCGAACGCAAGCTCGCCGCGCTCGAGGGCGCCGAGGACGGCCTCCTTCTCTCCAGCGGCATGGCGGCCGTGACGACGACGTTGTTTGCGATGCTCTCCAAGGGCGCGCACGTCATCGTCACCGACGACGCCTACCGGCGCACGCGGCAATTCCTCAACCAGACGCTGCGACGCTTCGGCGTCGACGTTTCCACGGTTCCCGCTGGCGACTACGAGCGCATGGAGGACGCCCTGCGCCCGTCGACGCGGTTGATCTTCAGCGA
>CALJUJ010000398.1 GCA_937975525.1 uncultured bacterium | reverse complement strand
GCCAACCCTGGCGCTGCGGTTCCGTCGGCGCGCCGAGTCGCGACTCGAACCAACGACGCACCAGGGGATGGAGCTCGATACCTTGCATGACGTTCAGGGCGAAAGTTGGGCGAAAGTTGGGCGAAGGTTAGCCTCTCTTCGACGTTCGAGGCAAACGTTGCGGCAATGCGATCGCGCCCCAGCGACACGGGTAGGCGGTCGCGGAGCGCGATCGCTCGTTTCTTCCTTGCCAATGCCCGCGAGGCCGGTCGATCATCGGCAGCAATGATCGCAAGACCATCGAGATCCATTCATGCCCGCTCGATCATTCTCCGAGTCATGGTCGCGTTGCTCGTCGCCATGGCCGGCCACGCAGCATCGCTGCCGTTCGCCGGCAGCGTCGCGGTCGCGCATGCGTTCGCGGAAGCCGGTCCCCTTGCCCCGACCCCGTCGACCCACGACGCGTACCTGGATCTGATCCAGCCGCTCCGGGTGAAGATTCGCGCCGGCAGCGACAGCACCCGCAAGCGCATTCGGGCGAAGGTGTGGAACGGTAGGCGCGAGAGCGGCAGCGTCGACACGCGGCGCCTTTCGGTCGAATCCCTGGACTGCCCGGTGGGCGTCATCGTCGGCGCGCCGGACTTCGACGGCCGCACGGCAGGCGACCAGGACACGGTGGCGCTCGCTGCCGGTCGACCGGCGGCGGCCAAGCTGACCCTCGAGCTCGCGGCGGCGAGCTTCACGTCGCACAGCCGCAAGGTGCCGACGCGTTGCTCGCTGCGGTTCATGGTGGAGTCGACGACGGCCGGCAACATCGACCCGACGCCCGACAACAACGTTGCGTACATGGAGATCAACGTGATCGATCGCAACGACCCGGACCGCACCGACGTGCAGGAATCGAGGATCGAGAGTTTCCGCGCGACGCATCCCGGGAAGGTTGAGCTCCGTGCCGGACACGCGAGCCAGACGAAGGTCGTGAAGCCCGTGGTCGTCAACGGCGACGCAGGGGAGCGTCCCGGCGACGAGCTGACCGTCGTCGTCGATGACGGCGACTGTCCACCGGGCACCCTGGGCGAGGTCGATTTCGACCGGCGCGCCGAAGGTGCCCAGCCGTCGGTGGTCGTGCGCGGTGAACGCAAGGCGCGCGGCCGGCTCGCGGTCGAAGTCCATGCCGACGACTTCTACAGCCCGGGGCGCCGGGCGATGGGCCGTTGCCACGCGGTGCTGACGGTGTCCGGTCCGGGCGGCGACAGCGACCCGTCGAACGACGCCACGCGCATGGTGGTCAACGTCTACGACCGCAACGACATGTGACCGCCCTCAAGGCGTGAGGCGCTCGAGCATGCGCGGGAACGGGATCGTCTCGCGCACGTGGTGCAGGCCACAGACCCACGCGACCATGCGCTCGATTCCCATGCCGAAGCCGGCATGAGGGACCGAGCCGTAGCGGCGCAGGTCCAGGTACCAACTCATCGACTCGGGCGGCAGTCCGTGTTCCTGGATGCGGCGCTCGAGCGCGCCGAGGTCGTCCTCGCGCTGCCCGCCGCCGATGATCTCGCCGTACCCCTCCGGCGCGAGCATGTCGACGCAGAGGGCCAGGCGCGGGTCGTCGGGGTCTTGCTTCATGTAGAACGCCTTGCACTGGCTCGGGTAGCGGTGCACGAGCACGGGGCGATCGAAGCTCGCGGAGATCGTCGCCTCCTCCTCGGCGCCGAAGTCCGCGCCCCACTCGAGCGGCTTGCCCTGCCGTGCCAGCAGCTCCACCGCTTCGTCGTAGGACAGGCGCGGAAACGGCGTCTGCACCGCCTCCAGTCGAGCCACGTCGCGGCCGATCGCCTCGAGCTCCGGGCGCCGCTCGCGCACCGTCCGCGCGACGACGTGAGCGACGAAGTCCTCCGCCAGCTCCATGTCGCCGGCGAGGTCGAGGAACGCCACCTCGGGCTCGACCATCCAGAACTCCGTGAGGTGGCGGCGGGTCTTGGATTTCTCGGCGCGAAAGGTCGGTCCGAAGCAGTAGACCTTGCCGAAGGCCATCGCCGCGGCCTCGGCGTAGAGTTGGCCGCTCTGCGTGAGGTACGCAGGCTCGCCGAAGTAGTCGGTGGCGAACAAGGTCGTGGTCCCCTCGCAGGCCGAGGGCGTGAAGATCGGCGCGTCGACGAGCGTGAAGCCGCGGTCGTCGAAGTACTCGCGGCAGGCGCGCACGATCGTGGCGCGGATGCGCAGGATCGCGTGCTGGCGGCTCGAGCGCAGCCACAGATGACGGTGGTCGAGAAGGAAATGGACGCCGTGCTCCTTGGGGCTGATCGGGTACGGTGCGGCGGCGTCGAGCACGGCGAAGGCGGTGACTCCGACCTCGTAGCCGAGGGGCGAGCGCGGGTCGGCGCGGACGACGCCGCGCACGCGGATGGCGGATTCCTGGGTGGCATGCCCGGCGAGGTCGAACTCCTGAGGCGAGACTTCCTTCTGGAAGAGAACGCACTGGATCACGCCGGTGCCGTCGCGCAGCTGCAGAAAGTGCAATTTGCCGCTCGAACGCTTGTTGTACAGCCAGCCCTGCAGCGTCACCTCGCGCCCTTCGTGGGCTGCGATCGCATCGATGGTCACAGCGGTCGCCATCTGCGTCCTCTAGCATAGGGCGCCGACCTCCCATAAGTCGGGTGCATGCAATCGCGATCGACGCCGCCGGCCCAGCTGCACCGGGCCCGGCGCTTCTGGTGGGTGGCGCGCATGGTGGTCGTCATCTACAGCGGCTACAAGTGGATCCAGCTTCTCGAAAAGCTTCGCGGGACGGAGGCCGTCCTCGACCACTACCGTCGTCACCATCGGCGCTCCGCCGAGATCGCCTACGACACGGCGACCCGGCTGCACGGGCTGCTGATCAAGGCCTGTCAGTTCCTCGGAACCCGTGCCGACATTCTGCCGCGGGTGTACGTCGAGGTGCTGTCGCAGCTGCACGACCGCGTGCCCGCGCGATCCACGGAGGAAATCTCCGCCGCCGTCGAGGCGGAGCTGGGCCGCCCGCTGGGCGAGGTCTTCGCCTCCTTCGATGCGTTGCCACTCGCCTCGGCGTCGCTGGCGCAGGTGCACCGCGCCTGCCTGCACGACGGCCGCGAGGTGGCGGTCAAGGTGCAGTACCCCGAGATCGCCGACATCGTCGCCGTCGACTTGGCGAATTTCCGTTTCTTCGTCGGCATCCTGGCGCGGATCGAGCGCAACTTCGACCTGCGGATGGTCATCCGCGAGGTCTCCAAGTACGTGCAGCTCGAGCTCGACTTCGAGAACGAGGCGCGCAACTCGAAGACGATTCGCGCCAACCTGGCGGCGCGCTCCGACGTCGTCGTGCCGGCGATCGTCGACGAGCTCAGCACGCGGCGGCTCCTGGTGATGGAATACCTGCCGGGGATCAAGATTACCGACGTCGAGGCGCTGGAGGCGACGGGCATCGACAAACAGGAAGTGGCCCGCGTGCTGAGCGAGGTGTTCTGCCAGCAGATTCTCGTCGACGGCTTCTTCCACGCCGATCCGCACCCGGGCAATCTCCTCGTGCGCCCGGGACCGCAGCTGGTACTGCTCGACTTCGGCTTGGCCAAGGACTTCCCGCCGGGGTTCTCGCAACAGATGGCGGCGCTGACGATGGCGATCATCGCTCAAGATCGCGACGCGATGGCGCGCGCCTTCGCCGACCTCGGCTTCAAGACCAAGAACGACGATCCGGAGAGCTTGATTGCCCTCGGCGACGCGTTCCTCGGCCAGGCGGTGCGCAGCGGCAAGGCCTACGCCGACAAGGAGTTGATCGACACCTTCAACGAGGACCTTCCCGAGGTGCTACGCACGAATCCGATCGTCGAGGCGCCGAGCCACCTGCTGCTGGTGGTGCGCGTGATGGGGCTGCTCAGCGGCATCGGCAAGCAGCTGCGGTCGGAGGTCAATCCGCTGTCGGTGATCATGCCGTTCCTGGCAGGATCGCTGCCGCCCGGCGACGCCAAGCCCGATCCTCGAGCCGTCGGCGAATCGTCCTAGCCCGCCGCGGTCGCCGCCCGCGCATCGCGCGCGGCCTCGGCCCGAGGCTACTTCTCGAGCTCCTCGCGAATCGAGTACATCTTCTGACGCGCCTCGCTGATGAACGCGGCGATGTTGCGCCGGTGGTTGGCGAACAGGCCCGCGGGGCTGCCGTTGAGGATCATCAGCGGCTTCATCGTCGCCGCGCGCTCCAGGGCGACGGCGACTTCGTCGAAGAGATCCTTCACGACCGGACGCGTGTCGATCGACTCGCGGTACTCGAGATGGACCGCCACCGAGAGCTGGTGCATCACGTGGGCGAATCCCTGAGCTTGATAGAAGACGTCGTCGATTTCGAGGAACGGAATCTCCTCGCTGTAGAGCTTCGCGTAGGCGCCGCCGAGAAGGTCGGTCCACGCTTGGAAGAGGCGGATCAGCTCGACGTTGCGCTGGTTGATCGGCCGCGACGTCGGCGGGTCCTTCTTGAGGCCGCGCACGTACTTCTCGAGGTGGTCGCAGGCGGTGCGGAACTTCGACTCGGCGGAAGGGAGCCAGAACTTGCGGGCGTCGTTGCGGAAGGCGGTGTCCGCCTCGACGAGGTTGGGATCGAACTCGTCGCTCGAGATCTTCGTCAGGTGATCCTTGAAGACACGCACGCTCTCGCGCATCGCCTGAATGATGCCGAGCTGGCGGTTGGAGTTGTTGTCCGCCCACAGCGTCGGGCCCCACAGGATGAAGTCGTTCGG
>CALJUJ010000397.1 GCA_937975525.1 uncultured bacterium | reverse complement strand
AAGGTCGACCACGCGCTCGCCCGCGCCGCCGCCTGGCTCGACGGCTACCGCGGTGCGCTGCGCTTCGACGCCGCGGTGCTGCTCAGCCAGGTGCGGCGGCACGTCGACAGCAGCGCCCTGCGATCGGCCTTCGCGCGCGCCCGCGTCCGCGCCGACCGCGACCACGACCATCCGCACCGCCGCCTCTGGGATGCCGAGGCCACATCCCCCGCAGCGCACACGAGCGAGTGGGAGATTCCGCGCGCGGGTGCGGAACGTGCGAACCCGAACCGCGCGATCAGCGAGGCGCTGCATTGCCGTGAGAACGGCTGGCGCGCGGCGACCGAGGCCTACGTCTGCGGCGCCATGCGCGACGCCGGCGGCTACTACACGACGCACGCGATCTGGGCTCTCCACCTGGCACGCACGCACGAGTGCACCCGTGCGGATGCTTGCCTGGCCGCGCTCCGCGCCGAGCTCCGCGCGGCGCAACCCGCGAACCTGCCGACCGATTCGACCCTCGCCGTCGACCTGTTCGCCGAGCGCCTCGTCATGCTGCTGGAGACCGGCCCGCCGCAGGCAGCCGAGCTCAGCGGGATCGACGAGTTGCTACAGCACCAGCGCCCCGACGGCAGCTGGGGGCACGGCGGCGACGCCGATCCGTACTTTCGGTATCACGCGACCGCGGTTGCGGCGTGGGCGCTGGCCGCATGGACCTCGAGAACGCCCGTCGACGAAGAATAACGTTGACGTCCCCGGACCCGGAACGCTATTCCGGCATGCATTCCAATCCGAAGGAATCGAGGGGTAGGACACCGCAGGGGGAGCACGCATCGCAATCGCGGGCGCGGGCGCCGGCCGAGGCCCACCTCACGGCGCCAGCAACGGGAGATCGTTCGATGCGTTGTACTTCTTCACAGCACCTGCGGATGTGCCTCGCGGGGCTCACCGCTCTTGCCCTGACCACCGCTTCCACGGCCAGCGCCCAGCTGACGAACCCGGCCTTCGAGCAAGGGCTCAGCGGCTGGACGGCGATCGGCGACGCCGGCACCAACGACGCCGTCTACGGCAGTGGCCCGACCGAAGGGCTCGAGCAGGCGATTCTGCGCGCGACCACGGCTTCGGTCGACGGCGCCACGCTGAATGCGCTTCTCGGGCTCGGCCCGAACGCGCTCGACGGCCTCGGCAACGGCACCACGCGCCGCGGTTCCGCCGTGCGCCAAACCTTCACCGCCACCGCCGGCGACGTCGTCGCCTTCGATTGGAACTTCCTCACCGACGAGCCGATCTCCGCTCGCGCCAACGACTTCGCCTTCGTGACGATCGACGGCGGCGCACCGATCGAGCTCGCCGACACGACCTATCTTCCGTCGGTGCCGAGCGCGACCGTGCGTGAGCGCGAGACGCGCTTCCAGAGCTTCTGCTTCGAGATCGACTCCACGGGCACGCATTCCGTCGGCGTCGGCGTCGCCGACGCGCTGACGATCGACACCGAGTCGGTGCTCCTGGTCGACAACTTCCGGCTCACCGGCGACTCGGATGCCGACGGCGTCGCCGACCCGTGCGACCGCTGCCCCGGCTTCCCCGACGGTGACGACGCCGACGGCGACGGGCTCCCCGACGTTTGCGACTTCGACAGCTACGTCGGCTACCGCGCGCGTGCACCCCGCGAAGACACGGTCGGCA
>CALJUJ010000396.1 GCA_937975525.1 uncultured bacterium | reverse complement strand
GCACTTGTCGCGGTCGAGCCCGAGCTCCTTCTCGCAGCCGAGGTACTGCGCCGAGAACGCCTCGTTGATCTCGACCAGGTCGAGGTCCTCGACCTCGAGCCCGGCCTTCTCGCACGCCTGCCGGATGGCGGGCACGGGCCCGATGCCCATGATCTCCGGCGGCACGCCGGCGATGCCCCACGAACGGATCCTGGCCTTGGGCGCGAGCCCGAGCTCCTTCGCGTGCTGCGCGGTCGTGACGACGAGCATCGCCGCGCCGTCGACGATGCCCGACGCGTTGCCCGCGGTCACCGTGCCGTCCTTGCCGAACGCCGGCCGGAGCTTCGCGAGCGCCTCGAGCGAGGTCTCCGGCTTGATGTGGTCGTCCTGGTCGACGACGACCTCCTTGCGACCGACCTGCACCGTCAACGGCGCGATCTCGGCGGCGAACTTGCCCGCCTTCACGGCGGCCGCGCCGAGCATGTGGCTGCGCAGCGCGTATTCGTCCTGCGCCTCGCGCGGGATCTCGAGCTTCTTCGCGACGTTCTCGGCCGTCTGCGCCATGAAGAACTTGCAGAACGGGTCGTAGAGCGCCGCGAACAGGAGGTCCTCGATCTTGGGCTCCTGGCCGAACCGGAAGCCCTCGCGCGCGCCGCGGATCACGTGCGGCACCTGGCTCATGTTCTCCATGCCGCCCGCGAGGCACAGCTTCGCTTCGTCGTTCCGGATCGCGTGCGCGGCCGACACGACGGACTGGATGCCCGATCCGCACAGCCGGTTGACGGTCAGCGCCGGCCGCTCCTGGGGCACGCCGGCCTTGAGCGCGACGTGCCGTGCGCCGTAGATCGCGTCGCTCGACGACTGCGCGGCGTTGCCGACGAAGGTCTCGTCGACCATCTCGGGCTTCACGCCGGTGCGTTCCAGCGCGGCCCTCGCGGCGTGCGCGGCGAGGTCGATCGCCGAGACGTCCTTGAACTTGCCGAATCCCGGCGTGCCGGAGTATTCCGCCATGGCGGTCCGGGCGCCGCCGACGAGGACCAGTTCTGCTCGCATCCGCGGAGCATCGGCCATGCCGCGAGCAGGCGCAAGGTTCCGGCGCTGGCCCCCGGTGCCGCTGGCCGTAACATGCCGGCATGCGGAAGTTCCTGCGTAGGTCCCTCGCCACCGCGTGCGCGCTCCTGCCGCTCGGCTGCGCCAACCTCAACCTGTACAGCGACGAGGAGCTCGAGCCCCTCAGCGCCCAGGCGTACGAGGAGGTCAGCCAGCAGTACCAGGTGATCACGTCGGGGCCGAATTACGAGATGGTCCAGCGCGTCGCGGCGCGCATCACGGCCTCGACCGACGTCGACTTCCCGTGGGAGGCGCGGCTCCTGAAGGCCGACGACGTGCCGAACGCGTTCTGCCTGCCCAACGGCCGCATCGCGATCTACACCGGCATCCTGCCGATCACGCAGAACGAGGACGGCCTCGCCGCGGTCATGGGGCACGAGGTGGCGCACGCGACGCTGCGCCACGGCGGCAAGCGCATGACGCAGGGCATGCTGACGCAGGCCGCGATGTCGGCGGTCGACGCCGGCCTCGGCGTGGCCGAGATGACCGAGGGCACGCGCGGCATCGTCATGGGCGTGCTCGGCGCGGGCGCCCAGTACGGCGTGCTGCTGCCCTACAGCCGCGACCACGAGACCGAGGCCGACATCGAGGGCATCCGCTACGCGATCCGCGCGGGCTACGACCCGTACGAGGCGCCGAAGCTGTGGGAGCGCATGGCCGAACTCGGCAGCGGCGGCCCCGAGTGGATGAGCACGCACCCCGCGAGCGAGGCGCGGGCCGAGCGGCTGCGCGAGGCGATCCCGCAGATCGTCGAAGAGGAGAAGGGCTGGCAGCCGGGGCCGAAGACGCCCTGACGGGCTCGCCTCGGGTCCCGCGAAGCCGACGGTGCGCACGGCGGCGCGGTCGTCGACGACTCGCGGGCACTACCGCGCGCGGCCGGGGACGTCGTCTCTTTCGTGCGGCACCGACCCGCCAACGGCTGCGACCTGGTCGAGCGCACCGGCACGACGGTCGTTCGCGCCGGGCAAACGACACGCGCCCCGATCGAGTGACGCGGCGGCGGCAGAATGCCACGCCCAGACCGCCGCGCACAACGCACCCCCGAACGAAGCCGCAAGGGCGTGGAGCCATCGGCCCCGCAGAGGCACCCAGCCTCCGAGACAGGTGCAGTCCGAGATCCCGCCCGCCGAGGCCCAGACGAGCCCAGCGCCGAAGAACGCGCAACCGAGCACGGCCGCGATCCGCAGTCTCCCAAGCCAGAACAACAGGGCCAGGAGAACCTCGGTCGTCAGCGCTCCGTACACGATCGGCGCATTACCGATTACCGCACCTGGCGCCAGCCGGACCTTCGTCACCGCCAACATCGCGAACAGACAGCCCATCGACAGCCGGACGGCGATCACGGCAGAAGCCTCAGTTCGCTCATCTGCACCGTGAAGTCCTGAACGCGCGCGCCGCCAGTGGTGACGGGCTGGAACTCGAACACGCCCTCCGCGTGCTGGTATCCCTGGACGTACGCCCGATACGGGATTCGATCCGCCGTCGAGTAGAACAAGTAGTTGGTCTCGAGGCATGGAAAGAGGGGCCCGCCGGGGATCTCGACGGACAAGCCGAAGCGGTCCGCGAAGCAACCGTCGAGCAAGCGAACCGCGACGCGGTAGCCCTTGACGTCCGGTAGCGGTATCCGCACCGCTTCTCGAGCGCCTGCCGTGAGCGTCATCGCAATCGGTTCGAACGCCCCTCGGCACAGCCGGCCGCCCGTGTGGATCGTCACGGCGCCGGCTGGCACAAGGCATTCCTCCCCGAAAGCAGACCGAACGCCGGTCAAGAACTCTCGGCCCACGCCGTGCTGGTACTCGAGCAGAACTCCGCACTGCGGCAGCTCGATGATCTCGTCGCGTTCGTCCGTTGCGACGACGTGCACCCGTGCCGTCATGTCCCGGTCACCGCCGGGCAGCGGAACGACTTCCGCCTCGTGGACCTCGGACCATGGCCGGATCTTCACCCGACAGGTCGACCAACCTCCTCTCCGGCCGTAGACCATGAGCAGCCCGCTGCGGGTGTCCTCCGCAACCCGCCGCGGCAGCCCGACCAGCGTCCGGCTGCCCGGGAAGCGCTGGCGCAAGCGCGCGTGGCACGTCTCGAACATGACCTTCTCGGTCTGAGAACCAGGGCTTCGGAGCATGCTCTTCGCCCCGAGGTACGGCCGGTTGATCGCGACCACCTCATCGCCCGAGAAGACGATCGCCGCTGCCCAGAGTTCCTTCACGGTGATCGTGATGGGAGCCGAAGGCACGGACACGACTATGGGCGGATCGAAAACCGAATACGGCAGCCCGCTGCGGTTGCATTGAAGGAAGTAGCGCCCGGCGGCCGCACCACGCAGCACGAGGAAGCCGGCTTCATTGCTCTTGCCCCAGAATACGCCTCCCCCGGCCTCCCGGATGCGAAGGCCGCTGCTCGACACGACCTCGCCGAATCCCGGCTCGCGAGGCGGCGCGGCGCGCGCGATCCAGACGTCGAATCCTGCGACGGGCCGACCGTCTTCCGTCACCACGCGCACGTGCAGATCATGCGCCCGATGCATGGCGACCTCGCGGATCTCGCCGCGAACGAATCCGGTCAGCAAGACCGTCTCGAAACCGGCCCGAACGAGCGCCACATGCAGGCCATCCCCGAGGACGTCGTCGGGTAGGAGGATGCGGCCGGCGGCATCCGACGAAGCCACGGGAACACGTAGCGACAGTTCTTCGGCATCGGCCACGGGACCGGGCTGGACCAGTAGCGCTCTGACACCGTCGAGTGGCGCTCCGGAATCGTCGATGACCCGTAGGCGCACGCCATCATCACGGAAGGCTACCTCCCGATGGGGTTGCGCGACCGCTTCGGCGCTCGCAGCCGCATCGGGTCGGGGACTCTGAGGCGGCCTACCAGCGAGGGCAGGATCCGGGACAAGGCCCGGACCCCGAGCAAGCACGATCGCCAGGGCGATCGCCAGCGTGGCCGCTACACAAGCGACTCCGAACAAGCCGATTCCACGAAGACTGCGCATGGCGAGTCGTTGTCAGCGGCACTTGCAGACGTTGATGACGACCGGCGGATGCTCCGCCACAGGCTCCGGTTTCCGGCAAGACTTCCCAGCATCACAGGGACCGGTGCCCGACTCGTGACAACTGATGGCGCCGGTCGTTTCGTTCTTCCAGCCCCAGCACTTGCACCAGTTGGCTCCGTAACGGCAGAAGCAGTTCACATCTTCGCCGCTACCCCATTCGAAGCAGTCCTCACTGCAAGCGACACTCTGGCATGAAATCGTCGCGATCTCATTACCGTCCCATGTACCCCGGAACTCGCAGTCACATTCCTCGGGTAAGGGTGTGAACAAGACCCCTGCCGCTGCGACGACTGTCGACAGCGAGAACACCAGAAGTACCACGATTCCGATCGAACCGCTGGCACCAGCACTCGGGAACTTCATCGGGACCTCCTGCACGCTCAGCGCGCTCGTTGCTTCTCAAGCGAGTCCGCGGCAGCCGCGGGAGCATGGAGTTAATGACTCGAAGCGAGCTGGGGCGGACAACTACCCCCGAATTCCCGGAATCGACCAGATCAAGGGATCCGACCTCGAGAGTGGGCTTGGGGCTTGGGGCTTGGGGCTTGGGGCTTGGGGCAACGATGACGTCGAAGTCCTCGAGCAAGCTGAGAAGGGAACGCGCAGAGCCTTCGGCAGACAGGAATCTCCGAAGCTTCTTGCGCGCGGCCTCCGCAACCGACCAAGGCCAGCCGTTGCGTTCTGCGGCGTTCCGCCAGGTACACGACTCACGCCAGACGGTCGCGAACACCGCGTAGTGCATAGGCCCGAGCGCTGGCTCGAGAATCCGACGGATCGCGGCAACCAGTTCCCGACGCTCGACTGACGACCTCGCTGCCGCTGTCGGCCAGGCGCCCGAACAGACCGATCCGTCGCGGGGCCGACCTCGGCTTCTACGCAGCGCTTCGAGCCAGACACGACGTGCGATCGCAAGAGCGACCGCCTCCAGCGGAGTGTCTGCCGCGGCCCGTCGCGCGCGGATTCGCACGAGCAACCGAAGTAATGACTCTTGCACCAGGTCCTCGGTCGGCGTCGCGAACACCGGGCCGAACCGCCGCAAGTAAGCCCTCAGCCTGGGCAACAGAGCCGCCAGGGCATGCTCTTCGCGCCACTCGGACTCAGGGCCTTGTTTCACTGGAATCTCCGGACCTCCTTCCGAGGACGGGACGGTAGCACGACCCGTCGCGGGGCGGTAGACCCGGCGCTCTCGGAACGCCCGGAATCGACGTGCTGAGACTCCCGATCATCGCAGGCGCACGAAGCGGCGCGGGCTACGTCGTCCCCGAGAATCCGCGGCCGCGCGGGTGCGGCGGAGCCGGCGCCGGACAGCCGGGCAACGCACGCCGCACGGCGGACCAAGAACGCGCGCGCCCGGCCGGCGACCGCCCGACGCTCAGCGCTTGTCGGCGGGCACGTACGAGCGCTCGTTCGAGCCCTGGTACACCTGCCGCGGCCGCGTGATGCGCGCCGCCGGGTCGTTCTGGTACTCGAGCCACTGCGAGATCCAGCCGGGCATGCGTCCGATCGCGAAGAACACCGTGAACATGTCCGTCGGGATGCCGAGCGCCTTGTAGATGATGCCCGAGTAGAAGTCGACGTTCGGGTAGAGCTTGCGGTCGATGAAGTAGGCGTCGTTGAGCGCGATCTGCTCGAGCTCGAGCGCGATGTCGAGCAGCGGATCCTTCTGGCCGAGCTGGCCGAGCACGTCGTAACAGGCCTGCTTCAGGATCAGCGCGCGCGGGTCGTAGTTCTTGTAGACGCGGTGGCCGAAGCCCATCAGCCGCACGCCCGAGTCCTTCTTCTTGGCGAGCTCCATGAACTCGCCGGCCGTGCGCTCGCCGTCGCGGATCGACATCAGCATGTCGATCACCGCCTCGTTGGCGCCGCCGTGCAGGGGCCCCCACAGGGCCGAGATACCGGCCGACACGCTGGCGAACAGGTTCGCGCCCGAGCTGCCGACCGTGCGCACGGTGCTCGTCGAACAGTTCTGCTCGTGGTCTGCGTGCAGGATCAGCAGGAGGTCCAGCGCCTTGGCGACGACCGGGTTCGGCTCGTACTTCTCGCAGGGCGTGCCGAACATCATGTGCAGGATGTTGGCCGCGTACGAGAGGTCGTTGCGCGGATACATGAACGGCTGGCCGATCGAGTGCTTGAAGCTGTAGGCCGCGATCGTCGGCATCTTCGCGAGCAGCCGGATCGCGTCGATCCAGTTCTGCTCCGGCGTGTTCTGCCCGCTCTTCTGGTAGAAGGTCGAGAGCGCGCCAACCGCCGCCGCGCAGACCGCCATCGGGTGGCCGGCCTTGGGCAGGCTGCCGAAGAGCCTCTTCAGGTCTTCGTGCAGCATCGTGTGGTAGGTGATGTCGTGCGTGAACTGGTCGAGCTGCGCCTTCGACGGCAGCTCCTGGTGCAACAGCAGCCACATGACCTCGACGAAGTCGCTGTTCTTCGCCAGGTCCTCGATCGGGTAGCCGGCGTAGCGCAGCACACCCTTCTCGCCGTCGAGGAACGTGATGCGCGACTCGCACGCGCCGGTGTTGCCGAGCCCGGGGTCGAACGTGATCGCGCCGGTCTTGCTGCGCAGCTGGCGGATGTCGATCGCGACCTCGCCTTCCGTGCCGACCATCACGGGCAGGTCGAGGTCCTTGTCTCCGATGGTGAGCTTGGCGGTCTTCGGCGCGGTTTCCTGGGTCATGATGTCGGCGACGGCGAAAGGTCGGGTCGGTTCGGGGGGCGCCTAGCGTAGAGCGGCCGGGCGCCGCGGCGCCCGGAAAATCACGCGACTTGCGCCGCCGCGGTCAGTCCGGCGTCAGGACCAACGTCGGGCTCAGCGCGACGACCTCGACCGCGTCCGCGCCGAGCGCGTAGACGCGCACGA
>CALJUJ010000395.1 GCA_937975525.1 uncultured bacterium | reverse complement strand
CGAGACGGGACAGCCGGCAGCGCCGGCGCGACGGCCGAAGTGCAACGTCGCCAGAGCGAAGCGCCCGGTGGGGAAGGACGGAAACGCGCCGGCGGCATACGAAAGCGTTCCTCCGACGTTGTCGAAGCTCGGGTCCTTCAAAGGCACCGGGAGCGCGGTACCCGGAACGATCGAGGTGACCTCGAGCTGCGCCGGATCGAAGTCGATCTCCATCTGCGCCGCATCCACCGCCTGTGTCCCATGCGCATGCACTTCGACGGCAACGGCAAAGGGTGCGCCGGCGGCTACACTCGTGAACGTCGGAGCGAGCACCAAGCTGGCTCCGGTCGCCGGGACCGGCGTCGGTGTCGCACTGGGCGACGGAGTGCACGTCGGTCCCACGACGGCTTCGGCGTCGACCGCAGCCCCGAGGACCGACGCGCCCGCGAACGTCAAGTCGGTGACCCGCGGCTCCGAATTCGCCCACGTCAGCGGCGCAGGCAACGCACACACTCCGCTCGCCACCACTTGGAACTGGATCGTCGCCATGCGAAACGTTCCGTCCGGGAAGTCCGTGAACGTGCCAGCGGCATAGTCGATCGTGCCCGCCTCGTTGTCGAACGCGGCAGGCACGATCACGGCAGGGAAGCTGTCGGTCGCCGAGAAACTCACTACTTGGAGGAGCGTGGCGTCGAAGTCGAGAGCGAGTTGGACCCCGTCGACGCTCTCCGTCGCACCGGCAACGACCTCCACGTCGTACGCCACCGTGCTCCCTGGCGGCGCAAGGACGCTCGAGGGAACCAGCGTGAGATCCGCCGCCACGGCCGGCATTGCGGGCAGCACCCCGAGAGCGACGATCGCAACTGCCGCGATCCGCCCGCTCGGGTGCCTTCGTCTTCCGCTCATGTCGGACTCGCGTGCGCGGCTCACGAGCAACCCGTGAGCGCAACGGCAACCGCGCGCATCAACTCGTCGACCGTGACTTCCCCATCCCCGGATTCGTCCGCAGCTTCGCAGGCCGCGATGGATGCGCCGCCGAGGCCGATCGTGACGGCCCGTCCGATCTCGTCGACCGTGACGCTCCCGTCCTCATCGCAGTCGCCTGCGCAGCTCCTCGGCTGGCCGGCACCCACCCGGATGTTGTGGCTCGCAGCGCCCGCCAGCACCGAACGGCCGTCCCGTGCGACGTCGCTCGCGCGATCGCCGACTCTCGAGAACCGGAGCTCGCCCGTGCCGTCGGTCAACGCCCGCAGCCGGATCGTCGCCAGCTCGATTTCGCCCCCGCGGCGCGATCCGAGTGTCCCCGCGGCGACCACCACGTGATTCGCGTCGACTTCGTTCCACAGGCCTACGTCGAGGTCCGAACCGAGCTCCACACGCACCACCTCGAATACCCGCGGATCGACCTCGACGACCGCCGCCGCCGCGTCGATTCCGGCCTCGCCTGCGCGAACCAACACCGCTACATCCGCCTCGTCGCCGACCGCGAGACGGCGCGGACCGATGAACTCCAGGCTCACCGGATCGACTCGTTCGCCCACCGCGCTGCGTGCCACCACGTCCGTCGAGCTCGCCGCGCCGGCGGGCACGTCGCCACAGGAGCCGAAGTTCGAGCGCAGCAGCGAGAAATCGAGAATGACGACACAACCGCTCTCGTCGAAATCCGCCTGTGGATCGAACGACGGGCCATCGCCGCTGCAGCGGTTGAACGACGTCACCAGCCGGGAAAAATCCACGATCAACACGCAGTCGTCGTCGGTCGCGTCGCCCTCCGGCAACAACCCGAGATCAACCCGGTTGACGCCCGGCGCCAACGTCAGGCTGCGGCAGCTGGTGAGCGAATGATCGTGCTTGGCACAACACGCGAGCTCTTCGCCGATCGGCAGTGCGGGGCCGTCGTCGACGTTTCCCACACCGTCGCTGTTCGTCGTCGTGACCCACGAGTCGATCGGCGTGCAGGTCGGGGGTTCGCCGCCAGCCGAGCACGTGAAGCAGGCGACGTCGATCGGCTGCACCCAACGGGCCGTTCCCTGCGCCGTGCCCCCTTGGAAAGACACCTCGGGCTCGAGTCGGCCTTCATCCACCGTGAGCGAGTCGTCGACGGTCGAGCACAACACCGAGCTGCCGAGAAGCGCGAGATCGCTATCGCGGGATGGCACTCGGCTCCAGCGAATCGCTGTGGCAGGCGCCGGACGCAGAGCCTCGAAGGTGATCTCCGCGACCGGAACTACGCCACTCGGCGGCGCAGCGAACGTCGTGGCGACGAAGTCGATGGCTCCCGTGGTGTTGTCGAACTGCGGCCCGACGAGCGGCACGGGGAACGAACCGGCATCGACGATTTGGGTCACCTGCAGCACCGTCGGATCGAAGTCGATGTGGATGGCAGCGGAGTCCGCACCGCCGGGCGCATCGGCCACGACGTTGACGATGGCCTCCTGCCCGACGCCAACGACGTCGCTACCGGCGTCGATCACCAGAGACGGCGGGCCGGCACAGAACGGATACACACGTACAAGCCCCGGCGTGCAGTCCGATAGCAGCGCCAGTCCATCGGCGTCGGCAGCGAGCGTATCGCTGCACGGCAATGGGTACGTGCCAGGCGCGGCGCCGGCATCGATCTCGACGTCGCACGTGAAGAGCGTCGCCCCGTCGGCGATTGGGTCGCTGTTCTCGAAGGACACGATGATGGCGAACACGCCCGTGCAGTCGACACCCGGCGTGCACCCGCCCGGGTCGAACCGAAACGCCGAGCTCTCCTTGCCGAGCGTGGGGTTGACCGCGCAGCTCGGTGTCGATCCCATCGGTCGCGCCGGAATCGGCGTGTCCGGATCGAAATCGATCGCCACCTGGACCCCGCTCACGAGGTTGCCCCCGTCGTCGAGGCGCACGGCGAAGCCCGTCGCATCGCCCGGTGCGCCGGCCGTACTGCCGATCTCGATGCCGACCGGACGGGCCACGCGAACGTTGCCGTCGGTGCAGGTCGTGTCGAACGAGATCCCAACCGGATGGCTCGACGCCGGCTCGACGCAAGGGAGCGGATAGTTCGCCAAAGGTGCGAGCGGGTCGATGACCACGGCGCACGTGAACAGCGTCGAGCCATCCGGAATGGGATCGACGTTCACGAAGGACAACACCAGCCCACTCACGTGGTCGCAATCGACGCCGGGCACACATCCTGCCGGACCGAAAGCAAACGTCGTGGCCTCCTTGCCGATCGCCGGATCGACGGCACAGTCGGGCGTGACGCCGTCCACGGCCGTGGCGATGCGCGTCTCCGGGGGATACGCGATCTCGACCTCGACGCCCGCGACGGGAAGTCCCTGGGTGTCGAGCGTGGCAGCGATGCTCACCGTTTCTCCGGGCGCCCCCGTCGCGCTGCCCAGCGCGATCGTCACCGGCGGCGCGAGCACCGCGCCGAGCGTACCGGATGCAGGCAACACGCCGCCCTCCGGGTCGGCAGCCCCGACGTCGCCGTTGCCGAGCGTGCTCGGCAACGCGTCCTCGTCGATCACGTCGAACGT
This sequence comes from uncultured bacterium, assembly GCA_937975525.1. Classification (GTDB taxonomy): domain Bacteria; phylum Desulfobacterota; class Binatia; order HRBIN30; family HRBIN30; genus CALJUJ01. The sequence goes on along the minus strand of CALJUJ010000395.1, from coordinate 1,081 downwards.
ACACTCGTAAAGCGTCGTCCCGTTGGGAATGGGAGCGACGTTTGGGACGGTCGGAGCCGAGACGATCGCGCGCAGTCGGCTCACCGTCGGCGGCTGCCCCTCGCAACCGGCGGGCGTCGGTACCTGGTCGCAGCGGTCGAGCTGCAGCGAGAAATCCTTGCAGAATCCCTGCGGCGGGCTCTCCGAGCATCCCGGCTGCTGGGCATCGAGACCCGGCGCGATGGCGCAGGCGAACGTGCCGCGCAGGGAAAGGACGTCGTGGTCGAAGAGAATGTCGTTCTGCGTGCCCGCGACTTCGTTGCCACCATCGAAGAGCCGCGCGCCGATGCGGGCATCGCCGGTCGGCCCCGGAGGGGCCTCCGTCAGGTCGATGAGCACGGCGCTCCGCACGTCGGCATCCGTTCCGGTCGCCGGAAGATCACCGCCGCTCGGATGCAGCGCGACGACGTTCGTGTTCGTAATGGTGGTGGGATAGCCGACCGCCAGAGGGTCCGTTTCGTATTCGCAGGTATAGAGCAAAGACCCGTCTGGAATCGGTTCGTGCGCCGGCAAGTGCTGCGACGACAACGTTGCCCGCAGCCGGCTCAAGTGCCGGGGCTGCCCTTCGCAACCGGGAGGAGTCGGCAGGTCGGCGCATTCCTCGACCTCGGCCACGAGCCTCTTGCACGGCTGTGTGAAGGGTCCCGGAGGAGCGCACCCCACCGCGTCGCCGATCGCCGGATGGATCTCGCAGAAGTCGATCTCGACGAACTCGGGGTCGAACAACAAGTCGTTCTGCAGGACATCGACACCATAGCCGGGATCGTGCAAATGGGCCGACAAGACCCCGGAGCCGAAGGAATCGACCGTGCCGGCGTCGATCTCGACGACGACGGGCTCGGGCGTCGGCGTCGCGCGTGCCGACGCGGCGACCACCAGGCTCAGGATCGTCGTGTAGTCGCCGATGACCGGTTCGTCGATCTGCGTGAATGCCGTGCCGAAGACCGTACCCGCCAGGTTGCCGACGCCTTCGACCTGGGCACCGCTGCTCGGCGCTCCGCGGACGCTGCTCGCGCATGGAACCAGGCCACAGGTTAGACCG
>CALJUJ010000394.1 GCA_937975525.1 uncultured bacterium | reverse complement strand
GGTCGCCGCGTTCGGGCGCTGGCCTCGTCGCAGGACCACAAGCGCGCCCTCGACGGCGACCGCGGCCCCAATACGGGCGGCATGGGAGCCTACTCGCCGGCGCCGGTCGTCGACGAGGCTCTGCACGACCGGCTGATGCGCGAGGTCATGGAACCGACGGTCGACGCGTTGCGCCTCGAGGGGATCGACTACCGCGGCGTGCTGTACGCCGGAGTCATGGTCACGGCGGCGGGGCCCAAGGTGCTCGAGTTCAACGTTCGCTTCGGTGATCCCGAATGCCAGCCGCTGATGCTGCGGTTGCGGAGCGATCTCGTCGAGCTGATGGAGGCGTGCGCCGAGGGACGTCTCGCGGAGCGCGCGATCGAATGGGACGGTCGCGCGTCCGCATGCGTCGTGCTCGCAGCCGGTGGCTACCCGGGTCACTACGAGAAGGGCAAGGAGATCTCGGGCCTCGACGCTCTCGCGGATTGGCGCGACGGCATCGTGTTCCACGCCGGCACACGCAGCGTCGACGGCAGGGTGCTGACGAACGGCGGCCGTGTGCTCGGGGTCACCGCGCTGGGGCATACGATCCGCGGCGCGATCGACGAGGCCTACCGGGCCGTCGGCAAGATCAGGTTCGAGGGAATGCAATATCGCAGCGACATCGGCTACCGCGCGCTCGGAAGCGACGGATAGCCGCGTCGCATGTGTCCAAAAAGAACCAAGACCGTGGTGCGGGGGTCGTCCGACCGTCTCGAGCCACCAATGCACAGGAGGTGGATCCGATGGTGATGATTCGTCCGTTTCGCGCTCTTCGCTACGCAGGCGACCGGGTGGGTGGATTGGAGCGCGTCGTAGCGCCTCCGTACGACGTGATCAGCGACGAGGAGCGCGATGCGCTCTACGAGCGCAGCGATTGCAACGTCGTCCGCCTCATTCTCGGCCGCGAAGAGGATCGCTACGCAGCGGCGGCCGAGGCTCTGGCGCGGTGGCGCGAGGACGGCACCCTCGTCCGCGACGACGAGCCGGCGCTGTACTACTACGAGGAGGAGTTCACGCTGCCGAATGGTGGCCGCCATACGCGTCGCGGCGTGTTGGCTACGGTCGAGATCCAGCCGTTCTCGGCCGGCGTCATTCGTCCCCACGAGCGTACGTTCGCTCGCGCCAAGAAAGACCGGATGGCTCTGCTGCGAGCATGTCGGACGAATCTGAGCCCGATCTTCGGTTTGTTCGCCGAGTCCCCAGACGTTCTCGAGCCACTGCGAGCCGCCCGCGCCGCGTCCGCGAGCGTCGAGCTGACCGACGGCAATGGGTGGAGGCACCGGATGTGGATGATCGAGGACGAAGCCGCGCAAGCAGCGGTCGCCAGCGCCCTCGCCGACGAGACCGTCTTCATCGCCGATGGCCATCATCGTTACGAAACCGCACTCGAGTACCGCGACTTCGTCGATGCCAGCGGCGACCATCCGCCCGGTGCCCCGCATCGCTACATCCTCATGTACCTGACCAGCATGCGCGAACCGGGCCTGCTCGTACTGCCGACGCACCGCGTGCTCGGTGCCGGCGTCGCCATCGAAGCCGATGACTTGCTCGGTCGCCTCGAGCCGCACTTCTCGATCCAGCGTTTCGCCCGCAACGACCTCGCGAGCTTGCATGCCCACCTCGCCGAAGTCCCAGAGGAAGCGCGCTTCGCCGTCGCCTTTCGGGGCCGCGACGAGATCTTCGCGCTGGGCTTGCGCGATGCGGCCGTGCTCGAGCGCTACGCTGCCGAGGTGACGCCCACCGTCCGCAAGCTCGACGTCACGGTGCTGGATGCGGTCGTACTCCGCGGCCTTCTCGGCGTCGATGTCGTCGCTGCCGAGCAGGCGGGCGATCTCACGTACAAGCACGAGGACCGTGATGCGCTCGCCGCGCTCGATGCCGGCGCCTCGGCTGCCTTTCTGATGAACGCTCCGCGTCTCGACGCGGTCGCCGAGGTGTGCCTGTCCGGCGAGGTGATGCCCCAGAAGTCGACCTACTTCTTCCCCAAGCTGCTCTCGGGGCTCGTGCTTCACCCGCTCGAGTGAGCCGGCACGGCGATGGCCGTCCGCAGCGGCACCTCTTCGAGCGCGCCCGAGTCGATCTGCTCGAGCAGATCGAGGACCAGTTGCAGGCTGACGTGCAGCGACTCGGGCCGTACGTTCTCGAGAACGTCGAGCCGCGTGTGGTAGTTCGGTGCGAGTTGGCTGGTGTCCTGGCACAGGACCGCGATCGCCGGAATGCCGGCCGTCGAGAACGCCGACGCGTCGGTAGCGCCGAAGGGGATGACGACCTCACGCATCGGCCAGCGACGACGCTCGGCGACTTCGCGGGCGAGGTCGACCAGGCGGGGATCATGGCGTGCTCCCGTCATCAGCTCACGGCGGACGACGGCGAGGTGGCGCTCGTCGTACACGCCGTCGACGAAGATTCCGTAGGAAGGTAGATCGCTGAGGGTGTCCTCATGGGCCGTCACGAAACGCTTGGCCCCGCGCAGGCCGGCTTCCTCGGCTGCGGCGCCCAACAGCACCACCTCGGTCGACTGCAGGCCTTCATCGGCTTCGATCGCGGCGGCGAGGGCGCGGCCGGTCGCGTCGACGACGGCGACGCCGGCGAGATCGTCCATCGCGCCGGGGACGACGTGATAGGTGTGAAAGAAGAAATTGAGACCGACGATCGGGTACAGCGCCAGGCAGAGGTATCCGATCGTGTCGAACAGGGCTGGGTCGGTGCCGGTCGGCACCGCGAGCTTCAACAGCCCTCCCGCCAGGGGCACCAGCGGCGCTGCGAAGGCGATGACCATCACCGGAATGCCGGCGTTCTTCAGGAAGAACCAGAGATTGAACTCGTAGGCAGAGTCGATGTGCGCGCTGACGACCACGCGGCGCCGCACGTTGCCGCGCGGGCGTACGACCGCCACCGCGTTGGCCCCTTCGGCCGCGGGAAACAGCGGGTCGACGAACTCCTTGTAGGCCAGTAGCTCGAGTACCGTGATGACGAGTGCGGCGGCGGCGAACAGCGTCGCCCAAACCGGCGCCAACCAATAGAAGATCGTCGCCATCAAGTAGAAGAAGGCGGCATAGGGGATGAATCCCAGGAACGCCTTCGGGTGGCAGGTGAAGGGCTCGAGCCGTGCGGCGAAGCCGAGGGTGCGCCATCCGTCGACCAGGCGCTCGGCGAGCCGCCGCTCGGCGGCCCCGCAAGATTCGCGCGGGCCGATGTCGTCGAGGACGTCGCCGATGAAGTCGTGCATCG
>CALJUJ010000393.1 GCA_937975525.1 uncultured bacterium | reverse complement strand
TCGCGCGCGCCGTCGCCTAAGGCGGTTTCGACCCGTTGGACGAGGCAACGATCGTCGTCGGCGGCAGCGTGTCGGCCGTCGCGGCGGCCGATTTCGACGGCGACCTGTTGACCGACCTGGCGGTGGCTCGTGAGGACGACGGCATCGTCGGCTTCTTGCGCGGACGGCCTGGTGCCCGATTCGCCAGCGAGGTTCCGATTTCAGTGGGAACGGGGCCGTCGGCGCTGACCACCGGTGATTGGAACGGCGACGGGGTCGACGACGCCGCGGTCGCGCGGCAGCGCGGCGACGAGGCCGGACGGGTGGAGATCTTGCTGGGCGGCCCGGACGGTCTCGCGGCGGCGGGAGGACTCCTCGCCGGCCTCACGCCCGTCGACGTCGCGGCCGGCGACTTCGACGCCGACGGCAACATGGATCTGGTCGTGGCGAACAACGTCTCGGCCGACGTGACGATCCTTCGCGGTGGCGGCGACGGAAACTTCTCGCCCGCTGGGACGTTGTCGGTGGGCGGCGCGGCGCGTGCCGTGGACGTCGCCGATTTCGATCTCGACGGATGCGACGATTTCGTCGTCGGTCTGTCGATGGACGGGCTCGTGGTTCCCTACTTCGGGGCGTGCAACGCCACCTTCGCCCGCGGTCCGCAGACGCTCTCGGGGGCGCTGAGCCCGGCGGGGCTGGTGGCCGAGGACTTCACCGGCGACGGCATCGCCGACGTCGCCATGGGCGACGAAGTCAACAACATGGTCATTTTCTTCACGAAGCGTGCGAACGATCGGTTCTTCCTGAACTTCCCCGGCGACGACTACACGGTCTCGAGGCGCCCCGTGCACATGCGGGCGGGCGATTTCGACGGCGATGGACGCTACGAGGCGATCACCCTCAACAGTTTCGTCGCCGGTTCGATTTCCGTGCTCACCAGTATCGTCGGAGACGGCGGCTTGCGGGGCGACGCCAACGACGATGCGGTCGTCAGCGCCGCCGACCTGGCCGGCGTGCTGCTCGAAGTGGGCGACGGCGATGGCAATCGAGTCGTCGAGTCGATCAACGCCTATCCGGGCGGTCCGAGCGCGGATGCCAATGGCGACGCGGTGATTTCGCGTCAGGACGTTCGCGCCGTGGCGGCGCGCATCTTTCCGAGGTCGTAGCGATGGCGACGGAAGCACAGCTGCAACAGGATCTCACCGCGGCCATGAAGGCGCGGGAGATGGAAACCGTGTACGTGCTGCGGGGATTGATCAGCGCCATCAAGGCGATCAAGGTCGAGCGGCAGGTTCCGGGGCTCGAAGAGCCGGAGATCGCACAGCTGGTCCGCAAGGAGATCAGCAAACGCGAGGAGGCCGCGAAGTTCGCGCGCCAGGCCCAGCGGTCCGACACCGAGGAAGCGAACCAACGGGAGATCGCCATCCTCGAACGCTACATGCCGCAGCAGTTGGACGCAGCGCAGCTGGAAGCAGCGATCCGGCAGATCGCCGCCGAGGCGGGCACGACGGACATCGGCCCGATCATGGCGCAATTGAAGGCTCGTTTTGCCGGTCAGTACGACGGCAAGCTGGCGAGTCAGATCGTCAAGACGAAGCTCTCGAGCTGAGAGCGGCGCGGCCGCCTCAAGGCTCGCGGTCCGCGACCGGTCCGAGTCGGGCCTCGAGCTTGTCGAAATCCCAGGCGAGCACGGAGCCGGCCAGGATGACCGGCCCGCTGGCGTTGAGCCGAGTGTAGACGGCCGTCGTCGCCGGGTTGTGATTGCCGATGTCGATGCGAATGGTGTCGGCTCCGGGCTTCTGGCTCAGGACGAGAACCCGTGCGGGGGAAGCGAGCCCGAAGTCGCCGAGCTCGTCGTCGGCGACGTCGATGTGCTGGATTCGCCCGACGCCTTTTAGATTGTCGAGAAAGTCCTCCAGCGCGCGCTCGCGCAGCGGCCCCTGACCGCCGTCGCCGTCGAGCTCGACCACGAGCCGGCGACCGTCCCGCCGCAGCTCGAGCGCCCGGAGGTCCTCCCGCGCAAACTTCACCAGGGGCTCGTATTCCTGTTCGGGCGGTGACGGCGGAGTTCCGTGGACGAGGCCCTGCAGGATGCGCCGCGACTCGGCGTCCGACCACAGCCAGCTGCCGACGGCGACGACGACGGCGAGCAGCAGGAGCGTCGCGCGCCCGGTCACGCCGACGATCCCGTTTGCCGGCGGCGCCGCCAACCAACGACGACGCCGATGGCGATCGCGCCGAGTGGAACCCAGACGGTCGCCACGCGGAAAATGTGCCCGATCTGTTCGTTGGTGAGGGCGACGATCGGGAAGTTGAGGGCGTCGCGCTCGCGGCGTTTGCCGACGAGGTTGTCCTGCTCCGTCAGCACGGCGATGCTGCTGAGGAAGAGATCGCGGTTGCCGAAGAGATCGAGGTACAGGTTGTTCGGAAAGTCCGAGTCGCCAAAGACGATCATCGGGCCGATGGGCGACGGCGGCTCGCGTGGATCATCGTCGTCGGGGCGCGGCTCGCGCACCAGCACGCCGACGGGCAACGGACCGGTCTTGTCGACCTCGGGCCTGAACTCGACCTCGCCGTCGGGAACCTGCAAGTCGCCGAGGCGGGCCCAGCTCGCTTGGCCGGTGATGGCCAGGAGGCGGACGCTGGTATCGAGCTCCCCCTCGTCGCCCGGGTGGACCGTGCGGGCGAGAGAGAAGATCGAATCGCCGAGGCGATCACCGAAGACCGCTTCGTCGATGATTCCGACGCGTGGCATGAAGCTGTCGGCTCCGTAGAAGCGGCTGCGCTCGTCGACGATCAGATCGTACAGACAGCCAACCCTGCCGCTGGCCAGAAACCCCTCGGCCGAGGCCTGGTCCATCGCATCGATAAAACACTGGATACCTCGCTCTCGGCTGAGGCGCTCGACGAGGTTGTCGATCTCGGCCGGTAGCAGCTCGTTCTTCGGGCCGGCGACCACGAGCACGTCGCAGGCGTCGTCCTCGGTGCCGCGTGGAACGAGGTCGAACGTATCGATGCGGTAGTTCTCGAGCTCGAGAGCCTTGGCTACGCGGCTGTAGCCGAGACGCTCGCGGTTGTCGCGGGGGTCGTGCTCGCCGTGTCCGGTGACGAAACAGAGGTGCGGCGGCTCCGTTCGCGTCAGCTTGAGCAAGGCGCTGGTGATGGTCTCCTGGTTGGTGGCACGGAGCCTTTGAAGTCCCGAGGCGTTCTCGACCACGCCCGTGTTGTAGCTGCTGATGCGGTAGCGCTCGGCTTCGCGTGGATGGCGGTCGAGGT
>CALJUJ010000392.1 GCA_937975525.1 uncultured bacterium | reverse complement strand
TGCAATTCCGCGGCCACGGGCGGCGGGCTGTGGGTGAACGGCGACCTGGCGCTGCTGACGATGCGCAGCTGCTCCTTTCATACCAACGTCGCGCAGCTCTACGGAGGCGGTATGTACCTCTCGGAGGCGCCCGGCTCGTCGATCGAAAACAGCACCATCTCCACCAACGACGCAACGCTCATCGGTGGCGGCGGCATCATGGTCGCGGCGGTGCAGGGCGGAACCAGCGAACTGTTGATCTCCAACTCGACGATCGCCTACAACCGTGCGGTGCCAGACGACCCGGACGAAGGCGTCGGCGGCGGCATCTACCAGGGTCCCAACAGCACCGTGGAGCTGTACAACAGCATCCTCGCTTACAACGTAGGCGGACGACGCGGTTCTCCACCCGTCTTCTTCCCCGACGGTGGCAACTGCTTCGGCACCATCGACTCGGAGGGCTACAACAGCGTGACCGCGGTGACCACGGATAACCAGTGCGGGTTCGTCGCCAATACCGGCGATCACCTCGACACGTTCGTCTCGCTGGCGCCGCTCGCCTACGACGGTTCGACACCTCTGCACGCACTCACCGCCGACGGCAACGAGGTCGACGCAGGCGATCCAGTCTGTCTGGACCACCCAGGTGGAGATCCGCTGCTCGTCGACCAGCGTGGTTTCCCCCGACCGTCGGACGGCGACGGCGACGGTACGGCCGCCTGCGACAAGGGCGCCTGGGAGAAGCCCGCTGGTCCGGATCCGAATCTCATCTTCCTCGACGGGTTCGAATCGGGCGACTTCTCCGCCTGGACTTCGTTCACTCCGTAGGCGGACCGCTTGGTCGGAGAGGACCACCGCGGCACCTCGCCGCGGTGGTTTCCCGTCGACGAGACGGTCGCGCGTGGCGACACGACGACGAAGGCGCGGTGCCTGCAACCTGCGGTTACTTCAACGGCAGGGCGTGCACCGGCACGACTCCCACGCCTCGCAGCGAGTCCCCGTCCGGGAGGCCCGGGCTCCGGGGTCTCGAGGAACCTCGTCACCTTGGTCCAGATCACACTCGGCAACCCCGACACGATGCAACGTACACCTTCTCGACCACCGACTTCTCGACCATCAGCGAGCTCTCCCGTGCTTCGGCATCTCCCGTGCGCCTCAGGAGCGGGAGGCGTTCGTAGGGAGGATAGGCTCCTGGTGCATGGATCTCCTCTCGACCGCGATTCCGATCGCCCGCGGCGCCAGCGGCGAGGTGTACCAGGTCTACGACCCCAGACTGCAGCGCAAGGTGGCGCTCAAGCTTCTGCGTCATGGTGATCCGGAGTCGATCCGGCGCATGTTGCGGGAGGCGCGCGCCCAGGCTCGGGTCGATCACCCCAACGTCTGCAAAGTGTACGAAGTCGGCGAACGCGACGGCCGGCCGTACATCGTCATGCAGCTGGTCGAGGGCCAGACGCTCGACGAGGCGGTGGACGGCCTCCCCCTCGATCGCAAGGTCGAGTTGATGGCGACGGTCGCCGAGGCGATCCAAGCGGCGCACGCCGTGGGCCTGGTGCACCGTGATCTCAAGCCCGCCAACATTTTGGTCGAGGAGCGAGACGGGGCGCTGCGGCCGATCGTCGTCGACTTCGGCATCGCGCGTGAGATGAATTCCGAGAGCATGACGATGACCGGCGAACTGCTCGGTACGCCCGCTTACATGTCGCCAGAGCAGGTGCGAGGAGACCTCGAGGCGCTCGATCGACGCAGCGACGTGTTCAGCCTCGCGGTCCTGCTCTACGAAATCGTCGCGGGGGTCCACCCCTTCGCTGCCAAGAGCACCGTCGAGACGATGGTGGGGATCACCCGGCGCGATCCGCCGCTGCTGCGTCGCATTGCTCCGAGGCTCCCCCAGGATCTCGTTGCGGTGATCGAGAAAGCTCTCGAGAAGAGTCCGGAACGCAGTTAACAATCGGCGGCTCTCCCCGCGTTATACCTGCGAAACTATCTGGCCGGGCGGCCGGTCACCGCGCGCCCGAGCACTCTGTTCAATCGTACGGAGCGTCGGATACGGCGGAATCCGCTGCTCGCCGCGGTGTTCGCCGCCACCCTCGTCCTCATCGCGATCGCGGCGATCGTGGTGCTGCGCGTGCAGGCAGAAGCGGCCCAGCGGGCGCGCCTCGCCCAGCGTTTCGGCATCACCGTCGAGCGCGCCGAGAACCTGTTGCGCATGGCGCACCTCTCGCCGGAACACGACATCACCGAGGAGCGTCGACTGGTGGAGCAGGAACTGGCGCGCATCGAAGACGCCATGCGAGACATCGGCAAGGTGGCGGTGGGCCCCGGCTCGTATGCGCTGGGTCGCGGGGCTCTCGTGCTGAGCAGACCGGAGAGCGCGGTGCGCCATCTCCAGCGTGCTCTCGATGCCGGCTTCTCCGGACCCGCCGTGCAGCTGGCGTTCGCGGCCGCTCAGCTGGACACCCTCGACGCGGCGATTCGCGACGCCGAACGCATCCTCGATGTCGAGAGTCGCCAGGAGACGCGTCGGGCGGCCGTCGCGCGGCATGGCGCCTTGGCTCGCGCGGCGATGGAGCGAGCACGCAGCGCGGACTTCGACACGAGCCAAGACGTTTCCCCGCGGGCCAGCGCCGAGGAGACGTTGCTCGCGGCGCGACTGGCGCTGGCGGAAGGAAATTGGGCCGAAGCCCGCAGCGCAGGGGTGCGCTCCGCCGCGCGACTCCCGTGGTTCTACGATGGCCTGCTGGTTGCTGCCGAGGCCGATCTACGCACCGCCGGCGAAGCGCTGGAGGCTGGCGACGAGAAGGCGGCCGAGGAGCCGATTCGGCGTGCACTCGACCTGCTCGACAGCGCTGGCCAGAGAGCGCCGAGCGATCCGGCGGTGTTCCTCGCGCAGTGCCGTGCGTGGCGATCCGAGATGGGGCGGCGCTGGGGCAACGAGCAGGCGGAGGACGCCCATGAGCGCGCCCTCGAGAAGTGTGACGTGGCGCTGCGAATCCTGCCCGACGATCCAGCGACGCTGTCGGCACGCACGCTCACAGCCTGGCGCTTCGGGCGCTGGCTCTTGGGTCGTGGGCGCGACCCCGAGCCGGCGCTGCAGACCGCGATCTCGAGCATCGAGGCATTGGCCAGCCGCCTACCGGCCGAGGCCGAGGTGCATCTGGGAAACATCGCACTCACGCGCGCCGAGTGGGCACGGGATCAGGGCGAAATGGAGGATGCTCGAGCGCTGCTCCGCGATGCGATCGCCCGTTTCGAGAGTGCCGCAACCCAGGAGCCCACGAACCCTTACCTCTACGTCAACCTCGGTCGGGCTTGGATGCGGCTCGCGGACTACGACTGGTCGGGAGACTGGGATGCGGCGCTCGCCAACGCCATCCAGGTCGCCCGCACCGGGATCGCTACGGCCTCCGGCTCGATCGCCGACCTGCACCACATCTCGTGCCAGACCCATGCTGAGTGGGCCTACCACGCGCGCCATCTCGGACGCGACCCTGGAGACCATGCCGTGCAGGCCGTGCACCAGTGCGAACGAGCGCTGGCGCTCAGACCCTCCAGCGCAGCCATCCGGAATTCTCTGGCGATGGCGCTGTGGACCGACGCCGACCTCGCGATGGCGCGCGGGGAAGACGCTCGAGGCGCCCTCGAAGCGGCCTCAGACGCCTTCGACGCCACGCTCCAAGCGGGTCCCGAATACTTCGCCGCCGACGTCAACCGCGCCTCCGTACTGCTCGATCTCGCAACGCAGCGCCTGCAGTTCGGTGGTGACATCGACGAGTTGATCCGTCAGGCCGAGGAGCACGCCGCGAACATTCGTGAGGTCTACCCTCTCGACTTCGCCTACCACCAAACGCGCATTGCCTTCGTTCGCGCACGCGCCGCCGCCCGCTCCGGCAACTCTGCTGAAGCAGCGCGTTGGTTCGATACCGCGCAGGAACAGGGGAGCCTGTTGGTGGGGCGTTGGCCGTCGCCGCCCACCAACGCCGTCCTCGCAGCCCGGGTGGAGCGAACGGCGGCACAGTGGTGGCTCGATCGGAACGAGCCCGACGTCGCTCGTCGCCACGCCCTCGCGGCCATCGAACTGCTCGACCAGGTCCTCGAG
>CALJUJ010000391.1 GCA_937975525.1 uncultured bacterium | reverse complement strand
ACGGCGCTTTCATGCCAGCCATAGGGCAGCGGCGGCAGCAGGATGACCGTTTCCGCATCGTCGCAGTTCGATTCGTCGACGCCGGCGTTGGCGCACACCCAGCCCGGCCCGGTCTCGACGATCAAGCGGCCGCCGCTCATGCGGATGATTCGCTGCGTCTCGCCGAGCACGACCTCGACCGCGCGAGGATCCTTGCCGTCGCCTTGCGCCGCGATCCGCCGCGCGAGCGGCGACGGGGTGATGCCCGCGAGCGGCACGATGCGGCCTTCGCTCTTCGAGACGATCTTCTGGCAGACGACGACGATGTCACCGGCGGCGAGGACGCTGCCGGCAGCGTCGCACGCGGCGACGACGAGCGGCGCGATGTCGTCGCCCGGGCGAATGCGCGGCAGGCCGGGAATCGGCGTGATGGTGAGGCTCATGCGGAGCGCAGCGCCTCCAAAGCGACGGCAGCGAGGCGGCGCGACTTCGCCGGCGTCGTCATCAGCGTGTCGGCGAGTACCGGCCGCATGCCGAGCTCGGCGATCCTCGGCGCCAGCGCGGCATCGCGACGGTCGAGCACGAAGGCGTGGACCAGCCCGCGGTACAGACGGGCGACGCCGACGGGGGAGACTTCGTGGCCGAGCCCGCGGAGCATGCGATCGAGCGGGCCCTTCACCGGCTTGTCGCCGAGGATCGGGCTGATGGCGACGACGCGTGCGGCCGCCCGGCGCAGAGCGGCCCGGACTCCGGGCAGCGACAGGATGGGCGCGATGCTGACGAACGGGTTGCTCGGCGGCAGGATGATGCGCCGAGGCGCGCGCAGCGCGGCCAGCACACCGCGCGCCGGGGTCGCGCGGCGCAGCCCGCGCAGGCGTATCGCACGCACGTCGCCGGCGCCGCCGTCGCGCACCAGGTACTGCTGGAAGGGAAGGGGGCCGCGTTCGGCGACGTCGACGAACGTGCGCACCGGGTCGTCGCTCATCGGCAACACCCGGGCGCGAACGCCGAGGCTGCGGGCGATCGCGCGCGTGACGAACGACAAGCTTCGCCCGCGGCGCAACAGATCCGTGCGCCACACATGCGTGGCCAGGTCGCGGTCGCCGAGGCGAAACCAGGTCTCGTCGTAGTAGCGTTCGAGCATTTCGAGGCAGGCGAAGCTGTCGCCGCGGATGCCCCAGCCCTGCGCCGGGTCGACCAGGCCGGCGAGCGTGTAGAGGACGGTATCGACGTCGGGCGAGACGTGCAGGCCGTGGAAGACCTCGTCGTCGCCGGTGTTGACGACGACGGTGAGGCGCTCGGGCTCAATGAGCGAGCTGATTCCCCGCAGCAACCGCGCTGCTCCGACCCCGCCAGCCAGCACCGTCACCGGTGCCGTCGCCGGCCGCGTCGGGCCGGATGGACGTGTAGGTCGTGTTGCGCTCTGCGGGGATCCGGCCCATGGCGCGGATGAGGTCACGAATCGATTCCACGGGGAGAAACTCGCCGGCGTCGGCGCCGGCGGACTTCGAGATCTGCTCTTCCATCAAGGTGCCGCCGAAGTCGTTGCAGCCGGCGGCGAGGCTCAGCTTGGACAACTGTGTGCCGAGCTTGACCCAGGAGGTCTGCAGGTTGTCGATCTGTCCGCGCAGCATGAGCCGCGAGAATGCGTACATGCGCAGGTCGACCTCGCCCTTCGGGGGCGGTTCGCCGACCAGTCCCTTGCGGTAGAGCTCGGTGTTGGTGTGGATGAAGCGCAGCGGGACGAACTCGGTGAAGCCACCGGTACGCTTCTGGATCGAGCGAAGGATGTCGATGTGGCGGACGACGTGCTGTGGCGTCTCCAGGTGTCCGTACATGATGGTCGAGCTGGTGCGAATGCCGAGCTCGTGGGCGGTGGTGATGATCTCGACCCACGTCTGCACGTCGACCTTCTTATGGCTGAGGATCTCGCGCACGTCGTCGTCGAGGATCTCGGCGGCGGTTCCGGGGATGGTCCCGAGGCCGGCTTCCTTCAGCATGGCGATGTACTCGCGGTACGGCATGCCGGCGCGGCGGCTGCCGTACATGATCTCCATCGGCGAGAAGGCGTGGACGTGGATCGCCGGAAAGCGCTCCTTGATGGCGAGGAGCAGGTCGCGGTAGCCGAGCGATTCGATCTCGGCATTGATTCCCCCCTGCATGCAGATCTCGGTGGCGCCGCGGTCGATCGCCTCCTGCACCTTCGCCAGCAGCTCCGCGCGGGTGTCGGTGCGCGCGTCGGGGTCCTTGCGATGGCGGGCGAACGCGCAGAACTGGCAACCGACGAAGCAGACGTTCGTGAAGTTGATGTTGCGGTTGACGACGTAGGTGACGACGGGACCGACATCCTCGGCGCGTGCATGGTCGGCCGCGCGCAGCAACGCCGCGAGGTCGTCACCTTGCGTGGCGAGCAGCACGAGGCCGTCGTCCAACGACAGCTCGCGGCGATCGAGTGCGCGGTCCAGGACCGTGCGCACGGGTCGGCTGGCGGCGGCGAGCGCCTGCTCGACCGGATGCTCGCGGGCGACGAGGTCCTCGATGCGGGGAGAAATCACAGGTGCGCTCCTATGCGTTCGGCGCAGCGTTCCGCCGCGTCGCGGAGGGCCGGGTCGACGAAGTCGGGGGCAGCGAGGAACGATGCGTACACGGGCAGCCGCGGCTGCAGCTCGAAGCCTTCGGCGCGGCACGTATCGGTGAGGGTGGCGACGTGTGGCCAGGGCGCCTCGGGGTTCACGAAGTCGGGCGTCAACGGCGAGATGCCGCCCCAGTCGTTGATGCCACTCTGCAGGAAGAGGCGGTGGTCGTAGGGGCTCAGGTTGGGCGGCGCCTGCACGTTCATCGTCGGCATCAGCAGGCGGGTGACGGCGATCGTCTTCGCCATCACGACGCTCTCGGGCTCCGGACGCGCGGCCCAGCGCGTGGTCGGCTTGGCGCGGAAGTTCTGCACGATGATTTCCTGGATGTGGCCGTGGCGCTCGTGTACGGCGCGAATCGCGAGCAGGCTGTCGACCCGCTCGGTCGAAGTCTCGCCGATGCCGAGCAGGATCACGGCCGTGAACGGAATGCGGAGCTCGCAGGCGGCTTCGATCATTGCGAGGCGCAGAGCGGGGTCCTTGTCCGGGGCGTAGTAGTGCGCCTCGCCCTTGCCGCGCAGGCGCGGGCTGACGTTCTCGAGCATGAGGCCGAGCGAGACGTTGGTGCGCCGCAGCAGGCGCATCTCGTCGCGGCTGAGGACGCCGGCGTTGGTGTGCGGCAGCAGGCCGGCTTCGAGGGCGATCTCGGAAGCGCGAGCGACGTATTCGATGGTCGTCGCACAGCCGAGCGCGGCGAGCGTAGCGCGATGGGCGCGATACGCCTGTTCGGGCTTGTCACCGAGGCACATGAGCGCCTCGCCGCAGCCGAGTTGCCGGGCGCCGTCGCTGGTATGGCGGATCTCCTCGGGGAGCATCGTCCAAGCGTTGGGGGCGTCGGCGTCGGCGCGGAAGGTGCAGTACGCACAGCGGTCGCGGCAGAGGTTGGTGATCGGCAGGAAGGCTTTCGGGGAATAGGTGACCGTGGTGCCTTTGTGGCGGGTACGCACGGCGCCGGCGACGGCGAGCAACGCCGCCACTTCGGCCTCGTCGGTGACGTCGATGAGCCTGCGGGCGTCGTCGCGATCGATCGAGTTGCCGGCGAGGGCGGCGACGAGCGGTGCGCGCACGCTCTCGCCGAGGTACTGCAGCCGTGACGCGGCCGAACCGGCTTCGATCAGGTGAGACATTCGTTCGTTGGCACGATTTGCCAGGGTTGTCGCAGGTGTACGGCAGCGCCTGGGGGCAGTCAAGGTGCTGCCGTTCGGGTTGCGCCGGATCGCGCGGCGGGGGTGAGAGACGCGGGAGCCCGCCGGCGGCGGG
>CALJUJ010000390.1 GCA_937975525.1 uncultured bacterium | reverse complement strand
CGTGTTTCCCGACATCCTGCTGCAGTACGTGCACGCGCACCGCGACCGGCTGCGCGCCGCGGGCGTCGACGCCGAGATTCACGTCGATTGGTGGTGCTCGCTCAACGGTGCGCCGCCGCAGCGCCTCGTCGATCCGACCGTCGATCTCGCGGCGGAGGAGAGCGGCTGGCGCGCGGCCCGCTGGATCCTGCCCTACGACCGCGCCGGCGGGCGGGGGGCTTCGTGATGCGCAAGCTCGCGTGGACGCTGACGCTGCTGGGTGTATTGGGGTGTGCAGCCGCGTACGTGGCGCGGGTGCCGCTGCTCACCGCGCTGGGCAGCTTCGTCGTGTCGAGCGAGCAGCCTCGCGAAGCCGATGCGATCGTCGTGCTTTCCGGGTCGGTGCCCGATCGCATGCTCGAGGCCGTCGACCTGTACCAGGCCGGCTACGCGCCGCGGATCCTGCTGACGGAGGAGCGGTCGCGGCCCGGGGTCGACATCCTACGCGCGCGTGGCGGCGACATCCCCGACAAGCACGACCTCAACCTCTCGGTGGCCGAGCAGTTGGGGGTGCCGCGTGCGGCGATCACGCTGCTCCCGGAACCGGCCAACAGTACGGTGTCGGAGGCCGACGTCGCGCTGGCGCATCTGCAGCGCGCCGGGGCGCGCCGGGTGCTCGTGGTGACGTCGAAGATGCATTCCTACCGGGCCGGGCTCATCTACCGCGCCCGCGCCGGACCTGACCTGGAAGTGATCGCCGTCGCCTCGCGGCACGATCCCTACCGCGCCGATCGCTGGTGGCACTCGCGCGGGTACATCCGCCGACTGGTCTTCGAATACCAGAAACTGATCGTCTTCCACCTCCGCGACCGCTGGTTGGGTGCCGAGGCGCACCGCGTCGCCCCCGAGACTACGGGCTGAGGTGGGGCGGAGATGCTGGGACCGGCGCGACGACGTGCGAGCGCACGCGTCGGGGCGGCGCCAGAATCGCCGCGATCGACACCAGGGTGATCGTGCCGCCGACCACCTGCTGCAGCGACAACGGCTCGCCCACGAAGACGTAGGCGCCGATTGCGGCAAGCACCGGAACGGCGAGCATCATGATCGACATCACGAACGCCGAGGCGTGCGCGTGCGCCCAGTTCGACAGAAAGTGTCCAGCCGTCCCGGGCACGAACGCGAGGAACAGCAGCCACATCCAGTCGCTGCGGCTCGGCGAGCCGAAGTCCTGCCCGAGCGCAACGCACGTGGAGGTGATCACGATGGCGGCGACCGTGGTCATGCCGACGACGTACTCGGTCGCGCCGACCGTCGCGCGGACGTGCTTCGACCACAGGAAATACGCGGTGAAGGCGAACAAGTTGCCGACGGCGAGCGCGTCGCCGAAAGGGCTCCAACTCGGCGCGCCGGAAGCGCCGACCACGGCGATGACGGTACCGGCGAGCGGGCCGGCCGACAGCAGAGCGTGGCGCGGCTGGACGTGCTCTCCGAACCAGCGGCCGGCGACGAGCAGCACCAGCACCGGCTGCAGGGCGCCGATGATGGCGACGTTGGCGACGCTGGTGAACTTGATGCCGTTGAAGAACAGGAGCTGGTGCAGACTGAACAGCAACCCGCCGACGAGGCAGGCGCGCACCCAGCCGCGGCGCATGCGGGCGCGCACCGTCGGCGACGCGAGGGCGACGATCCACAGCAGCGGCAGCGCGAACAGGAGTCGGTAGAAGGAGGCGATCAGGCCGGTGACGCCGACGACCTTGATGACGACGTTGCTGCATCCCCACGTCGCCACGGCGATGCCGACGGCGCCGTAGGCGAGCGACTGCATCTGTCTGGATTCCGCCGAGGGGTGCATCGTCGGATCGGATCACGCGGCCGTGGTCGGTGCAACGCGGAGCCGACGATCGTCGCAACGCCAGGCCGGTTCAGCGGTCGAAGGCTTCGCGGTTGGCGACGGCCACGCGGCAGATGACGATCAGAACGACGGTGACCATGGTGCAGGTGATGATCTTCGTGCCGACGCTGCCGGGGGCGTACTGCGGCGCCCAGACCCAAACCGTGATGATCCAGTAGGCGCAGTAGCCGAGAACCCCCCACACCGCGGTCTGGCGTCGGCCGAACGCGGCGAACGCGAGCCATGCCAGGAAGAGCATGTGGACGGTCGCGGCGGCCCAGGCGACCTCGCCCTCGATCAGAAAGCCCAGCAGAAAGAACTGGGCGAGCCGTGGTGGTGCTACGAGCAGCTCGCGCGCGGCGTCGATCGCGAGGATCGCCACCGCCACGCCGAGCACCGTCGGCAACCATGGCGCGTGGAAGCGTTGCACCATGCTGCATTGATGGACGTTCTCGGCCCGGGGTGCAACTTCGCCGTCGCCGCCGCCGCTGCGCCGTGCTAGGAAGGGCTCATGCCGACGTCGACGATCGCGCGTGCCGCCGCCGCCGCAGGTCGGGTCGCGCTCCCCGCGGCCGGGCTCGTGTGGGTGGCGGGGGCCGTGCTCAACGCGGTGCTCGTGTACAAGATGGCGCGTTCGCTGCGCCGTTACGGCACCGGTGTCGAGGGCCGCGACCTCGACTGGATGGCCTGATCCGGCCTACTCCTTGTCCTTGTTGCGCTTCGGCCGGAAGCTGGCGCGGCGTTCGCGCTTGCGGACGCGGATGTCGTCGGGGGTCACCTCGACGAGCTCGTCGTCGTCGATCCACGCCAGCGCTTCCTCGAGCCCCATCAGCCGCGGCGGCTCGAGGCGAATCGCTTCATCGTGCCCCGAGGCGCGCATGTTTGTCAGCTTCTTCTCGCGGCAGATGTTGACGTCGAGGTCGGCGTCGCGCGAGTACTCGCCGACGATCATGCCTTCGTAGACCTTGGTGCCGGGCGGCACGAACAGCGAGCCGCGCGGCTGCAGGTGGAAGAGCGCGTAGGGCGTGGCGACTCCTTCGCGGTCGGCGATCATGGCGCCGTTGACGCGTCCGGGAATCGGCCCGCGCCAGGGCTCCCAACCGCTGAACAGGGTGTTCATGATGCCGGTGCCGCGCGTCTCGGTGAGGAAGATCGTGCGGAAGCCGATCAGCCCGCGGGCCGGCATCAGGTACTCGAGGCGGACGCGAGCGCTGCCGACGTGCTCGAGCTTCTGCATGTGCCCCCGGCGGGCGGCGAGTAGCTGGGTGAGAACGCCGACGTATTCTTCGGCGACGTCGATGACCACGAGCTCGGTGGGCTCCTCCTTGCCGTTCGTGCCCTCGCGCACGACGGCCGAGGGCTTCGACACCTCCATTTCGAAGCCCTCGCGCCGCATCGTCTCGATCAGCACCGCCAGCTGCAGCTCGCCGCGGCCGACGACGCGGAACGTGTCGGTCGCGTCGCCGTCGTCGACGCGCATCGCCATGTTGCGCTGCGCCTCGGCGTGCAGGCGCTCACGCAGCTGGCGCGACGTCACCTTCGATCCGGAGCGGCCGGACCAGGGGCTGGTGTTGATGCCGAACATCATGACGATCGTCGGCTCGTCGACGCGGATCGGCTTGAGCGGGCGGGGGTTCTCGC
>CALJUJ010000389.1 GCA_937975525.1 uncultured bacterium | reverse complement strand
CTGAGCTTCGGTTTGTAGTCGTTCCCCGATCGTCACCTGCGTACGCGCGGGCGGATCCACTCAGCCGCGGACGCGGAGCGAGCGCTGGCGGATGCGCGCACCGCCGGCTTCGACAACGTCAACCTCGATCTGATGTTCGCTCTGCCCGGCCAGCACATCGACGAGTGCATCGCCGACATCGACCAGGCCGCGCGTCAGGGGAGCACGCACGTCTCGGCGTACCACCTGACGTACGAAGAAGGCACCGCCTTTCATCGGTGGCGCAGCACCAAGCGCCTCGTTCCGCTCGACGAGGATGCGGAGGCGGAGATGTTCGACGCCACGCGCCAACGACTCGCCGAGCACGGCTTCGCGGCGTACGAGATCTCGAACTTCGCGCGCCCCGGGTTCGCCTGCCGCCACAACCTCGTCTACTGGCGCGCCCGTGACTACCTCGGCGTCGGCGCCGGCGCCTACTCGTATGCGCGCGCCGCCGCGCCGCCGTGGGGCCGCCGCTGGTGCAACGTGCGCAGCCCGGCCGCCTACCTGAAGTCGATGCGAACGCGCCGATCGGCCGAGGCCGACGCCGAGGCCCTCGACGCCAAGCAGGCGGCCGGCGAGTTCGTCTTCCTGCACCTGCGCACGATGGCAGGCATGGACCAATCCAGTTTTCGCGAGCGCTTCGGCTCGCGCTGGGGCGATGTCTATCCCGAGGCAAACGCTCTCGTCGGCGACGGATTGCTCGAAGACGACGGTTCGACGATTCGGCTCACGCCGCGCGGAGTCCGCTTCGCGGACTCCGTCTTCAGCAGCTTCTTCTAGCGGGCTCAGAGAACCTTGCGGTTCGCGGTGTACGTCGCCACGGCGAAGGTGACCGCGGCGAAGGCGAACGTGACCGCGAGCGCGGGCAGCAGCTCGGGGATCGGACCGGCGATGGCAGGCTCGGCCAGGTAGAGACTGCGGCGCAGCGCGGCGACGCCGTAGGTGAGCGGATTGACGGCCATGAGCCAGGCGAGCGGCGCAGGCGCTCCGGACGCGGGGAAGAGCGCTCCCGAGAGGACCCACAGCGGCAGCAGGAGGAGATTCATGATCGCGTGGAATCCCTGCGTCGAGTCCATGCGCCAGGCGATGATCAACCCGAGACTCGTCAGCGCCACCGAGATGAGCGTGATGATGGCGAGCGTGGCGAGCACCGAACCCCACGTCATGGCGATTCCGAGAACGGGCGCCAGCACGAGGCACAGGCCGCCCTGCAGCACCGCCAGGCACGTTCCGCCGAGGGATTGACCGAGAACGATCTCCCAACGCCCAACGGGGGCGACGAGCACGCCTTGGAGAAATCCTTCGCGGCGGTCCTCGACCGTGGCGATCGTCGCGAAGATCGCCGTGAACAACAGCACCATCGCGATCATGCCCGGGAAGAAGTATTCGACGTAGCTCGTCGTCGCCGCCACGCCGGCCGGCCGGAACGACGCGTTGAGACCGCCTCCCAGCAACAGCCAGAAGACCACGGGTTGCGCCAGCGCGCCCGTCACCCGGCTCCGCTGCCGCAGGAAGCGAACGATCTCGCGACGCACGAGCGAGAGGGTCGGTGCTGCCGCTCTCATTCGGCGCCCTCCGATGCATCCCAGAAGCGGTCGCCGGTCGCGTGCACGAAGACGTCCTCCAACGTCGGCTTGCCGAACGTGATGTGGCTGATGTCCCCGGGAAAGGCTTCGACGACGTCGCGTACGAACTCGTGCCCGCGAGGCCGCTCGATGCGCAACGTGCCGTCGACCAGCTGCGCTTCGCACCCGAAGCGAGCGCGAATGTCGTCGCGCAGCGTGCCCAGCTGCGCCCCCTGCAGCACGACGACGTCGCCGCCCACCTCGGCCTTGAGATCGTGCGGCGCGCCGATGCGCACGATCCGACCCCGATGGAGAATGGCGATGCGATCGCAGCGCTCGGCCTCCTCCATGAAGTGCGTCGTCAGCACGACGGTGACGCCCGTGGTTCTGCGGAGATCCTCGAGATGGTGGAAGAACTCCCGCCGAGCTCCCGGGTCGAGACCGGAGCTCGGTTCGTCGAGCAACAGGATTGGCGGCTTGTGCAAAAAGGGCTTTGCCATCTCCTCCCGTCGCTGCATTCCCCCCGAGAGCGTGTCGACGCGATCACGCCGTCGATCGGCGATGCCCAGCCTGTCGACGGCTTCGCTGATGCGACGCTGCGCTGCGGCTCCCCCGAGTCGATACAGGGAGGCATGCGTCGTCAGGTTCTCCTCGACCGTGAGCATCCCGTCGATGCTCGGCCGTTGGAAGACGACGCCGAGCTGTCGTCTCGCCTCGTGCGCTGCCGACACCACCGACGCCCCGCCGATGCGCGCATCGCCGCTCGTCGGCGCGATCAACGTCGACAGAATGCGAAAGAGCGTCGTCTTGCCGCCACCGTTCGGTCCGAGGAGGCCGAACATCTCGCCCCGGCCAACCTCGAAGCGGACGTCGGCGAGCGCGATTCGCTCGCCGAAGCGACGCTCGATTCCCTCGACTTGGACCGCGGCGGAAGACATCGAACCCATGGTGCTACTCGCGATGCCGTGCCTGTGCAAGCTGCGCACGCGTCAGCGGACCCCGAACACACCCCGGAGAAGCTCGGGCGTGATCGCGCTCATCGGATGCGCGTCGATCACCGGCGACGTCAGCGGTCCTGCAATCTCGAAGTCGACCGCGAGAATCCCCTCGCCGACGAGGACCTCGCGCAGGACGGGGACCGACTTGAGCACGCGATTCGCCGTGTAGGCCGGAATCAACGTGCCGGTCAGATCGGCCGAGCCGGCCTCCAGGTCGATGGCGCCGCGCGCGACCCAGCCGAGCGAGGAGCCGTGCGCTCGCATCTCGGCGATGCGCAGAAGGCTGCCGGCGAGCTCGACACGTCCGTCGAGCGACGCGAACCGTAGATTCTCTCCCTGCAGGGTGTCGAGCAGCGATTCCAGTGATGCCAAGCTCAGCAGTCGAACGGCCGTCGGCGCTTCGCGAATGGCGAAGTCGGTGACCCGCACGGTCACATGGCCGGCGTCGAACGAACGGCTGAGATCGGCTGCCGAGATGTCGGCGACGCCGCCGACGAGACTCCGACTCCAGCCGAGCGCGCGCACCAGCCCGCCCAGATCGCCGGTGGTCACCCTCGCGGCGACCGTCCCGGGCGTCTTCGGGGTCAACTCGACCGCGACGTTGCGACCCCCGCCGGCGCTCGGCACGAGACCACGCAGGCTCAGGCTTTCGAAGCCGAGCGCGGAACGACGCAACGAGCCCGACACGTCGGTGACGAAACCGTCGTCGGAAAGCCAGAGACGGGTGAGGCCGCGGGCGCTCAATACGAGCGTGCGATCCTGGGTGCTGGCGTGCAACGCCTTCGGCATCCGGAAGAGGGGGGCGAGGTCGACCTCACCGTCGGCGAGGTCGACCTCGAGAGTGTCGTCCGCCCACCTGGCCTCGGCGCTTGCCAGGCGCGTTCGCCCGGCTGCCAACTCGTCGAGTCGAACGGTACGCAGGTGTCCGCTTCTTTCGTCGAACTCGACGCTGCCGCGGACCTCGAGCGTGTCCGTGGAAAGGTGCAACGACCGCAGCGCGCGGACGTGCGGGTCGCCGAACGCCAGCGCGAAGCGTGCACGTCCGCGTTCGCCGGACGCCTTGCTCCAGCCAAGTAGATCGACGGAGCTGCGGATGCCGCTGATGTCCAGGTCGCCGGACAAGGTCGGTTCGCTCACGCCAGATACGAAGCTCACCTTGCCGCTGGCCAGGCCGGAGGCCAGGTCCGAGCTCACGGGAACGTCGGTGACCTCCGCCGCCACCTCGATCTCGAAATCGGGAAAGCGGAGTTGGTCGCGCATGCGAAAGCCGATGTTGGCGGCAAACGAAGTCGGCGCCGACGTGGTCTCCGAGTCGTTTCCCGAGGCCGGCACGAATGGGGGAAGGCGGAGATTGACCGAACGCAGCACCTCGGCGAGCGGACCGGAGCCGCGCACGTCGATCTCGATGCGACCGGGATTGCGATCGAGCTCCAGCAGGTCGACGCGACTGGGTCCGACCGCGACCGACCCGATGCGAGCTTCCGCGACGGCGAATCGCAGCGCGTTCTTCTCGAAATCGACATCGCCGTCGATAGCGGTGATGGCCGGAGCATCGTCGTTCCAGCGAATCGTCAGATCGCGGTAGGTGAACCGACCACGGAGTTGTGTGAGCTTCATCTCGTTCGTCGATTCGTCGGGCAGCTGTAGCTTCGCCTCGGCGGCGACCTTGGGAAGCTCGCCGCGAAGCACCCGCTCGACCACCCACTTGCGCGTCGTCGGCAGCATCTCCTCGGGCCACAGCTGACCGAGATCAGCGACCTCGAGGCCATCGATGGCGAGTGCCGCGACGACCTCGGGTCGTGCGAGCTGCGCCGCTTCGCCGGTCGCGGCGCTCAGCGACAGGGTGGGTCCGGGAGAATCGTCCGTGCCGAGGCCGAGCGCCGCCTCCGCCACCTGCCACGAGCCACGGATGCGGTCGAAGCGGGCGCGGGCGGCGAGGCGCCGAAACGGCTCGGGCTCGTCGAGCCACCCGGGCACGGTGAGCAGACCGGGTTGACAGGCGAACGAGAACGCGACGT
>CALJUJ010000388.1 GCA_937975525.1 uncultured bacterium | reverse complement strand
CCGGGCGGCGAGGTGCCGGCCCGCGCGAAGAAGCCGCCCAGCGCCGCCGATAGCTCGGCCGGTATCTCGGCGGCGAGCGAGTGGCGTGCGCCGGGAAAGACGCGCAGCTCGGAATCGGGGATCAGCTCGTGCAGGCGCGCGACGCCCGCACCCATGTTCGCGCCGTGGTCGCGATCGCCCCAGCCGAGCCAGACCGGTTGGCGGATCTCCGGGGCGAGATCGAACAGCGTCCGCCCGACCTGGTCGGCAGCCATGTCGAAGTACATCCGCACGAACCCCGGCCCCATGATCTCCTCGTAATAGCGGAACGTCTCGGCGAGCTTCTCCTCGCGTGGCGGCCAGTCCTCGCTGTACCAGTAGCGCGACTGCACCCGCACGATCGGCCAGAAGAGCATGTAGCTCGTCGCCCCACGGGTCAGCGCCGCGATCCACGGCCGCGCCGGCCAGGCGCTGCCCGGCGCCCAGGGCGCCAGGCGGGGAAAGCGTTTAGGGAAGCGGTGACCGAGCCGCAGGGTGAGATTGCCTCCCATGCTGCCGCCGGCGAGGTAGGCCTCGCCGACCCCGAGCGCGTCGAGGAAGGCGATCAGCGTGTCTTCGTAGAAGCGCAAGCTGTACTCGCGCACCGGCTTCTCCGAGTACCCGCTGCCGGGCAGGTCGACCACGAGCACGCGCAGACGCTCACGCAAGGCCGGCACCAGGGCGTCGTACTCCTCGATTCTCGACGTGTGGCCGTGGATCAACAGTAGCGTGGCGACCGCCGGGTCCTGGCGCGCCGCCACGTCGATGTAGCGCAGCCGCATGCCGTCGACGTCGACGTCGCGCTGCTCGTAGGCCGTCGCCGCGACCCCGACCGGCCGCGTGTGTCCGGCGTCGGGGGGTGTCGCACACCCGGCAAGCACCACGAGCGCCGTCCACGTCCCGACGATGTCTCTCATGCGGCACATACGAAGTCCCTCCCCTCGCGCCATCCCTCGCCCTCGAGGAACGAGCGGATCTCGGCCCGCGGGCCGGCTCCGGCGACCGACACGACGAGCGCACCGGGGGCCCGGCTCCGCAAGGCCTCCGGCGGCACCACCGGCGCACCGTCGATGCGCTCACCGAGGCGCCGAGGATGCAGCTCGACGATGAGTGACGGCCGCTTCCCGTGTCGCCGCAGGGCTCGGCTCAGCGCCTTCCCGGTTCCACCGAAGCCCCAGAGCACGTACTCCGACGCGGCCCCGAGGAAACCCGTTGCGAGGTACGCCGCCTTGCAGCGCGTGAAGCTGGCGATGCTGCAGCGCTCGCTGCGGCGCGACTCCCGCGCCGGGTGATCGCGCCAGCCGAGGAGACGGCGCGGCACCACCCCCAGTCGGTGGCCGGCGGCATGCAGGCGCAACAGCAGGTCGTAGTCCTCGGGCCAACCGCGCTCCGCATAGCCGAGCTCGGCGAGCACGTCGCGGCGGATCGCGAGCGTCGGGTGGGCGATCGGACACTCGACGAAGAGGTCGCGGGCGACGTCGGCGGCACAGCGCTGGGAGTTCAGCCACGACTCGTAGGCACGCGCCCCCGCGCCCAGGGCGCGCCGCGGGAACAGGCGCACATGGCAGCCGACGCCGGCGAGATCCGGGCCGCACACCAGGGCGCTCAGCTGGGCGGTAAGGCGATGACGGTGCATGACGTCGTCCGCATCCATGCGGGCGACGATGCTCCCACGACAGTGCACGAGGCCGGCCTGCAGCGCCGCGACGATGCCGCCGTGCGGCCGCCGCAGGAGTCGGAACCGCGGATCGGCCCGTGCCGCGCTAGCGACGATCTCGGCGGTTGCGTCGGCAGAGCCGTCGTCGACGACGATGCACTCCCACGAGCGGAGGCTCTGGCGGCGGACGCTCGCCAGCGCGCTCGCAATCGTCGCCGCCGCATCGAACGCCGGCATCAGCACCGCCACCGCCGGCGTCATGCGCGACCCGTGGCTCAACGGCGCCGCGGGGGCTCGAAGTACTCGGCGGTCGGCGAGTCCTCCAACGGCGGTGCGTCGTCGTGAAGCAGCCGCAACGCTTCTTCGCGGTCGGCCTCGCCCAGGGGCTGCGTGGTGGTGCAGAACTCGACGAGGATTCCGTTCGGGTCGTTGGTGTAGATCGATCGGCAGAAGCCGTGGTCGACCTGGAGGACGCCGAAGCCGTGGTCGAGCCAGCGCTGCTTGCGCGCCTCGAGGTCGTCGACGTCCGTCGCCTTGAAGGCGAGATGATTCACCCAACCGGGCAAGCCCATGCCCGTCGAGATCGCAGGCGACCACGTGTACGGGATGGCGAGCCCATGCAACTCCCAGAACGCGATGTACTCGTCGATGCCGGTCTCGTAGAAGACGTGCTTCGACCAGCCGCCTTCGGGGGCCGGGCCGGTGACGACCTTGGCGAGCTCGAACCCCATCGCGCGGGTGTAGAAGTCGTGCGTCGCCGCGAGGTCGCGGGTCGCGAATGCCGTGTGGTGATATCCCATCGGAGCCTCCTGCCCGAACCCGAGCCTAGCCGAACCGAACGGCGCGTGCCCAGCCCGACTCAGCGCCGCAGCGACAAGAGCTTGAAGTTGCTGCGCGGCTTGCCGAGAAATTCGTCGATCACCCGCTGCGCATCGTCGCGCACGGTGCGTCCCCGGCGACGCCCCCGCCGCCACGTCACCGCACCGCGCCGCCAGACCCGCTCCGGGTCGACCCCGGTCAGCGACAGCAGGAACTTGAGCCCGCGTTGGGCGACGATGCGCTCGCGCGCCTTCTGGTCGAGATCGACGCCGGCGCGGCGGGCGAGGTCCGCCTGGGGCGAAAGGTCGACGACTTCCCAGCCGGCGGCTCGTGCCGCCCCTGCGGCGGTGGTGAAGTCGACCATGAACGTGATGTCGTCCCAACCGGGCGCATCGTACGGGCTGCGTTCGGACCCCGGCGGCCCGGCGAAGACGCGGTCCTCCTCCGGCGCCTCGATGTGGAAGCGGCGCTCGTGGCCGTAGTCGATCCACAGCGCTTCCGCGTGATCGTAGAGGCCGGCGCTGTTGCGCATCATCGCCTCCACCTGCGGGCAGGCGAAATACGGCGGAAAGACGAACCCCTCCGCGAACAGCTCGGGGCAGTATGCGTGCAAGTGCGTCTCCAGCCCGGGGATCGCCGATACGGGAACCTGGCGCTCCTCGAAACGCACCGCTTCGGAGAGCTCGGGATCCGCCATGAACTCGTCGAACTCCGAGCGCGTCAGCGCCGCGCCCTGAACCCCGGGCAGGTCGACCGTGCGCGCGCGGATACCGGCCGCTACCGTAGGCACCACGAAGACCGCGTTCGGCGCCTCGCCCGGGTTGGCGACGACCTTCTGGTGCGCGAGGCAGTCGAGCACCTCGTTGGCGATGATCAAACCGGCCGGCGCAAACGGCAACCGTCGCGGTCGGCTCGTCGATAGATCGCAGCGCGTCCACACGACGCGATCGTCCGCGCCGCGCAGCTGCTGCCGCTGGCGCTCGATCAGGGCCGGGCTCCGCTCGAGGATGCGGTAGTGGAACGCCTCCGCAAAGCGCCGCCAGGGCTGCGCGCGCGAGGCACGTCGAACGACTTGCGCCACCACGTCGATGCAGAGCTGGCCGTTCCCGGCTCCGATCTCGGCGACCTCGAAGACCGGCGGCTCGCCGAGGCGCTTCCACACCTTGAACGCGTAGCCGGCGATCATCTCGCCGAACAGCGGCGACATCGCGTCCGGATAGGTCTCGTAGTGGCCGGCATCGCCGAAGCGAACCCGGCCGGTGGAATAGTAGCCCCACAGCGGATCGAAGAGCGCGGCGTCGACGAACTCCCGATACGAGGGAAACTCGTCGACGATGCGACGCACGGTGGAGACCTGCGGGGAACGGCGCATGTGCGCGACGTTTCGCGCAATCCACGCGCCGCCGCAAGAGGCGGGTGCTCGCGGGTCGGGCCTCGGCTCGACCTCGGAGCAGGCAAGCGAACCGAACGGGGACGGTCGCCATGGTGCGAATGCACCCGGCGGGCCGCTGCGCGGCCATGGGGTCTGTCCCCGTCGATCCCGATGGAGATCGAGTCGACGCCAGCAGTTTGGCCGGCGTGGGCGTCCCGACTACAGTTCGCCCGAGCGGACCTCCTCATGCCCGAACGTCCCGAGCTCGACTACGTCGCCCCCATCCTCGACCGCGAGCTCCGCGGCCGCGGCATCGCAGCGGTGCGTGTACGCAAGCCGGTCGTGATGCGCCTGGCCGTCGCTGGCACGCCCGAAACGCTGCTCGTCGGCCGAACCATCAACGGCGTCACGCGCCGCGGCCACTTCGTCCTCTTCGCGCTCGGTGGCGAACCGGAGATCGAGATCGCCGTCGCGCCGATGCTCGCCGGACGCTTCGAGCTGGCGCCGGCCACGGCGCGTACGCGCGCCGACATAGCCGTCGCCTTCGGCCTCGACGACGGTCGCGAGCTCCGCTACCGCGACGACGTGCAGATGGGGAAGGTGTACGTGCTCGCGCGCGGCGACCATGCCAAGGCACCCGGCCTCGCCCACGTCGGCGTCGACGTGCTCGGCCCGGGCTTCACCCGCGCACGCTTCCACGAGCTCGCCGCGCGCCGGCGCGATCAGGTCAAGGTGTTTCTTCTCGACAAGAGCGCTCTCGACGCCATCGGCAACGCCTACGCCGACGAGATTCTGTGGACCGCCGGGATCCACCCGAAGACGATGGTGCGGCGTCTCGACGCGGACGCCCTCGATCGCCTGCGCGACGCGATCGTCGCCGTCCTACGCCACGCATGCGCCGTGGTCGCCGAGCGGCGCCCCGCCATCGACGAGAAGGTACGCGACTTCCTCAACGTGCGCGGCCGTGCCGGCGCACCGTGCCCGCGGTGCAACAACAAGCTGCGCAAAGCGCGCGTCCGCGCCGATGACGCGATCTTCTGTCCCCGCTGCCAGCCCGACGCGCGTGGCACGTCGATCGTCGATTGGCGTCGCGTCTAGCCGAGCTCACTCCGGGAGCGCCATGCCGTCGGTACCGACCGCAGGCTCGATGCGCTCGCCGAACGGATCCGAGCCGACGACCTTGGTCGTCTGCAACAGCGACGTTAGACCGCCCGCATCGACGACGACGAAGGTGCACGTGTAGAGCACGCCCCCGGGGATCGCATTCGCGTTCGGAACCGCGGTGGCGCCGATGATGCCGCGGAAGCGACTGACCGTGGCGTCGCTGCCGGCCGGGCAGCCGTTCGGCTGCGGGTCGCCACCGCACTGCACGAGCAGGCGGCTGAGCGTCTTGCACGGCTCGGTGATGAACTCGGGATCCTCTTCGCAGTTCTCGAGGCGGTCGCCGATCGCCGGGTTGATGCGGCAGCGCGAGGCTCCGGACAGGCTGACGACCGAGTTGTCGAAGAGAATGTCGTTCTGCACGCCACCGACGTTCGCCGACAGCGGATCGAGGGTGACGTCGATCACCACCTGCCCGGCCGACGCCGCCGCGCTGCCGACCGCGATGATCGCCGCCGGCGTCTCGCCGGGCGTCGCCGTGGCGGTCGCGGTCGCCGTCGTGGTCGGCGTGCGAGTTCGCGTACCGGTCGGGGTCGCCGTGACCGACGGCGTCGCTGTCGACGTCGGCACCGCGCTCGCCGTCGCGGTCGCCACGAGCGTCGGCGTCTCGGTGGCTGGAGCGACCGTAGCCGTCGACGAAGGCACCGGCGAGACCGTCGGGCTCGCCGTCTGGGTCGGCGGCACCGGCGAGAGCGTGGGGCTCGGCGTCTGCGTCGGCGGCGAAGTCGCCGTGGACGTCGCCGTCGCCGGAGGCGTCGAGGTCGAGGTGGGTGAATGGCTCGGAGTCGCCGTGACCGCGGGCGTGACCGTGCGCGTCGCTGTCGCCGTCGGAGCCACCGGCGTGAT
The DNA here is from genome assembly GCA_937975525.1 of uncultured bacterium. Lineage (GTDB taxonomy): Bacteria > Desulfobacterota > Binatia > HRBIN30 > HRBIN30 > CALJUJ01. The sequence continues at coordinate 1,327 of CALJUJ010000388.1, read as the reverse complement.
CGCGGTCGGCGCCGACGTAGCGGTCGACGTCGGCGGAACGAGCGTCGGTGTCGACGTCGGCACCGAGGTCGCCGTCCGCGTCGCCGTCGGCGGCGTCGCCGCGGCCGCGAGCCAGACGACCGTATCGGCCGGGACCAGCTGCGCCAGCGGCTCGAACAGCGACAGGCGCGCGCCGGTGCGGTTGAAGCCGACGACTTGCCCGAGGACCTGCAGCGATCCCGAGCTCGGAAAGCCGACGGTGTCCTCGGCGAAGATCAGCAGCTCGTTGGCGCCCTGGATCGCGGTGGCCGCGACGCGCGCGGAAATCGTGACCAGGCCGTCGCCGGCGGCGAAGTCCTCGAGTCGGACACCGGAAGGATCGGCGACGACCAGATTCCGGTTGAGCACCGCCTGCGGCAGGCGGCCGCGATCGATGACGTCGAACTCGCAGGTGTAGAGCACGGAGCTCGGGATCGGCACGTCGTTGGGCACAGCCGTCGCGGCGATGATCCCGCGGAAGCGGCTGGTGTTGGCGCGCGCGCCGTCGGGGCAACCATCGGGCTGTGGGATGGAGCCGCATTGGACCACGCTGCGAGCGAGGGTCTTACAGGGCTCGGTGATGTTCTCCGGGTCCTCCTCGCAGTTCGGCAAGCGGTCGCCGATGGCCGGGTTGATGCGGCAACGCGACGCGGCGGGCAGCGCCAGGACGGTGTTGTCGAACAGCAGGTCGTTCTGCATGCCACCGACGGAACGGCCGCCGGTGGCCAGGGTCACGTCGACGAGCGCGACGTTGGCGTCGCTGACGAAGGAGCGGCTGACGTCGACGCGGGCGCCGGTCGGGGTCGGCGTCGGCGTGCGCACGCTGGTCGCGGTCGCGGTCACCGTCGCCGTCGCCGGCGGGCGCGTCGCGGTGGCCGTCGGCGTCGACGAGGGGGTGAACAGGGCCGGCAGCGTATTGGTCGGCTGCGGCGTGAAGGTCGGTGCGATCGGGAACGTGCGCGTGGCGGTCGGCGCCGTCGTCGGCGAGCGTGTGACCGTGGCGCTGGGCGTCGGCTCGGGCGGCCGACTGACGCTGGAGCTATCGCAACCCGTGGCGACGACGAGGCTGGCGAGCAGAATCGGGGCGAGCAGGCGAATCACGGTCATCGGCTCCTTCTCCGCGGCGGAATCCTCGCTTCATTCCACAGGATGGCCCGGATTGGAACGGAAACCGTCGCCGGCATCCGGCAACCTCCCGTGGCCGTCCCGTGTTAACCATGTGCCCGCTCCGTACCCCATTTCTACCTCCCCCTAGCCCCCTCCTTGGTAAGGAGGGGGAACCCTAGTCTGCACGCACGCCCGCCAAGCA
>CALJUJ010000387.1 GCA_937975525.1 uncultured bacterium | reverse complement strand
CGCAAGAGGAGACCTGCGATGCTGTCCCGATTCGACGACTATCCGATCCACCCGACGCCGGAGCCGCTGGCGCATCCGGCGACGACCGACCGCAACGTATACGACCGCTATTGGTTCAACGGCTTCGCGACGGACGGCGAGTTCTACTTCGGAATCGCGCTGGGCGCGTACCCGGCGCGCGGGGTGATGGACGCCGCGTTTTCGATCGTTCGCGACGGCGAGCAGCACTGCTTCTTCGCTTCACGGCGGGCGCCGCGTGAGCCCTCCGAGACGGTCGTCGGCCCGCTGCGGATCGACATCCTCGAGCCGATGCGTTCGCTGCTCGTCGTTCTCGAGGAGAACGACGCGGGGATCGCCTGCGAACTCCTCTTCGAGCCGCGCTCCGCGAACATCCAAGAGGGACGGCAAACGATGCGGCAGCACGGACGCGTGATCATGGCAGCGACCCGCTTTGCGCAGTTCGGTCGTTGGTCAGCGCGAGTCTGCTACGACGGTAAAGAAGTGGCCGTGCAGCCTGACCGCGTCTATGCGACCAAGGACCGGTCCTGGGGCATTCGCCCCGTCGGCGAGCCGGAGACCGGCGGGGCGCCGGCCACCGAGCTGCCGCAGATCTTCTTCACCTGGGTTCCGCTGCAGTGGACGGGGCGCTGCTCGCACTTCCTCACGTTCGAGAACGCGGATGGGCTACCCTGGCACCAGGAGGCGATGATCGTTCCGGCGTATGCCCGCGCCGATGCGATCCCGGGCGTCGAAGACCCGAACCTGCAGGTCATGCGCGATCTCGAGCACGCGATTCGCTGGCGCCCGGGAACGCGCCGTCCATCGGGCGCCACGATTGCGATGACCGACTCCGGAGGGCGGCGACGGGAGATCGAGCTGGAGCCCCTTCTATGCTTTCGGATGAAGGGGATCGGCTACACCCATCCCACGTGGGGCCACGGGCGCTGGCAGGGCGATCTGGCGACGGCGAGCGAGTCTTGGAAGGTGGCCGACCTCGACGAGATGGCGTTCGAGCACCTTCACGTGCAGCAGGTGATGCGTGCGCGCGAAGGCGCGGAGGTGGGCTACGGGGTCATGGAGAACCTGGTGATCGGCGCACACCACCCGTCCGGCTTTCGGGAGCTCCTCGACCCGGCTCGGTGACGCTTTCGCTCAAGAGAAGCGGTTCATCACTTTCTTGAGCCCGCTCGAGATGTCATCCCATGCGTCGTCTAGGCTCTTGGAGATATCCTCCCACGCGCCCTCGGCGGCGTCGCCGATCTCGGCGAGCTTCTTCTTGGCGATTTCGAGCTTTGCCTCGAGCTCGTCGATTTGCTTCTCCGCCGAGATCCGTGCGTCCGCTACGCCGCCCTTCGCCTTGGCTCGTGCCTCCGCGATGCGCGCTTGCTGTTCCTGGATCTTGGCTTCGGCCTTCTGTCGGTAAGCAGTCTTTCCCATGTCGATTTCCTCCTCGGTGGTTTCACCTTGATTCTACGCTTCCTTCGCAAGCGAAACCACCCGCACCCCCTCTAGAACGGGATGCGGTCGACGCGCTCGGCGAGCATGGGCAGGTAGCCGCTGCCGAACAAGTTGACGTGCACGAGCAACGGGTAGACCTGGTACAGCGGGACCCGCTCGCGCCACCCCGCAGCCAGAGGCCACACCTCCTCGTACGCTGAGAAGAACGCCTCACCGGGTGATCCGAACAGCTGCAGCATGGCGAGGTCGATCTCGCGATGACCGCCGTACACCGCAGGGTCGATCAGGCACGGTCGACCACGTTCGTCCGTGTGCACGTTGCCGCTCCACAGGTCTCCGTGGAGCCGAGCGGCGGGTTCCGGCGGACCGGAAACGTCGGCGAGGCGGTCGATGAGCTGTTCGAGCCTCGCGCGCAAGGCGCCATCGACCGCTGCGCCGTCGCAAGCCCGCCGCAGCTGAGGACGTAGGCGTCTCTCGCCGTAGAAGATCGGCCACGTGGGCGCCGCCTCGTTCGATTGCGGCAGAGGGCCGATGAAGTTGTCGTGATCCAGTCCGAAGCCCGCCGCCCCGGCCTGGTGCAGGTGGGCCAGCCCGCGACCGAGGCGCGGCTCGAAATCGGGCCGCCGGTGCCCGGGCTCGATCCACTCGAGGGCGAGAAATCTCGGCGAGCCCACGTCGTCGGCACAAGCGAGGCACTCGGGGATGCGCAGCGCCTCGGCCTCGCGGAGCCAATCGAGGCCTCTGCGCTCGCTGGCGTACATCCCCGGAAGCGCGTGCCGTGAGGTCTTGACGAACACTCGATCGCCGCCGCCGAGCACCGCGAGGTAGGAGTCGTTGATGTCGCCGCCCGTGACTGCGCGGAGATGCTCGACGCGAACGCCCAGCTCGCGTTCGAGGGCAGCCTGCAGGTCGCGCATCTACAAGCCGTGTCGTTCGCGCAGGTTCGCGAGCAACCCGCGGCAGGCTGCCTCGCAGATGTCGAAGACGTCGGCGAAGCCATCGGGGCCGCCGTAGTAGGGGTCGGGAACTTCCGCGCCTTCCGGGGCGGCGGGATCGAAGGCGCGCAACAGATGCACCCGCGCATGCTCGGCGTCGTTGCGTGCCAGGGACAGAAGGTCCGCGTGGTTGCTGGCGTCCATCGCGAGGACGTAGTCGTAGCGATCGAAATCGCTGGCGCGAAAGCGGGCCGCCCGACCGGGAAGCGAGAAGCCTCGACTGCGCGCCATTTCCAGGGCGCGCGGGTCGGGACGTTCGCCGACGTGGTAGGCCGCGGTTCCGGCGCTGGCGACCTCGATCGAATCCTGGAGACCGGAATCACGGACCAGCTTGGCCATGATCCCCGCGGCGGTGGGCGATCGACAGATGTTGCCCAGACAGACGAAGCACAACCGGATCATGGGCAACGACTAGCACATCCAGCGCGTGCATGCGGCGGTGGGGGACCGTCGTTGCATCCGCGCGGCGCGCGAGTAAGTTGCTGCCATGAACATGCCCCGCATCACGTTCGTCTTCGCCGCGCTCATGGTCGTCCTCGGCGTCGGCGGCTACGTCGTCACCGGCGCCGAGTCACCCACGGCGCTCATTCCGGCCGCCTTCGGCGCCGCCTTTGCGATCTGTGGCCTCGTCGCCACGCGCCATCTCCAACACGGTATGCACGCGGCCGCCGTCTTCGCGGTCCTCGGCCTGCTGGGGACCGCGCGGAGCCTGACCCGCCTCCCGGACCTCCTCGCCGGCAGCGTCGACCGTCCCGCAGCGGTCACGGCACAGGCGATCATGGCGGTGCTGTGCGTCGTCTTCATCGTGCTCTGCGTCCGGTCGTTCATCGAAGCGCGCCGAGCTCGCGAAGCCGGCCAGGCTTGAGCGGGCCATGGCGTCCGAACCGGCTACGAGCCGACCCTTCGATTCCATTCCTCAGCTGGGGCTCATGCGCTCCCTGCAGGCCGTGTTCAGCGGTGGCGGAGGGCGAATCGACATGCTCTCCAACCAGCAACGCATGTACCGCGAGCACGGGCCGATCGTTCGTCAATTCGCCGGCAGGATGAAGTTCGCCAACCTCCTGGGTCCCGAAGCGAACCAGCGTGTCTTGATGGACCGCGACCGCATCTTCTCGGCGCGCAAGCCCTGGACCCTCATCATGGGCGAGATCTTTCCGAACGGACTGTTGCTGCGCGACGGCGAGGAGCACAAGCGCCACCGCCGCATCATGTACGAGGCGTTCAAGCGTCCGGCGCTGCGCCAGTACACGCAGCGAATGAATCCGATGATCGCCGCCGGTGTCGAGCGGTGGACGTCGGAGAACGGTGGCTTCCGCGCGTTCCCGGCGATCAAGCAACTGACGCTCGACATGGCAACCGCGATCTTCCTCGGGTCCGAAGTGGGACCGCAGAATCGACGCATGAACGGAGCGTTCGAGAACATGGTGGCCGCGTCGATGTCGCGACTGCGGGTACGGCTGCCCGGGTTCGAATTCCACCGTGGAGTCCAGGGTCGCCGCTACCTGCTCGGATTGCTCGACGGCATGATGACCGCGAAGAAGCAGAGCGCGAGCGCGGACATGTTCGCGCGCCTGTGCCGCGCGGAGGACGAAGACGGCGGCCGCTTCGAGGATTCGGACATTCTCGACCACATGGTGTTCCTGATGATGGCGGCGCACGACACGACGACGAGCACGTTGACGTCGATGACCTACGAGCTCGCCCGGAACCCGGAGTGGCAGGAGCGTGTGCGCGAGGAGAGCCGCGCGGTCGGAACCGACGACGCCGCGTACGAGGATCTCGATCGACTCACCAGCTTGACGTGGGTCATGCGCGAGACGCTGCGCCGCTATCCACCGCTACCCGTCATCCCGCGCATCGCCACGGCCGACTTCGACTTCGGCGGATATCAGTTTCCGAAGGGAGCGATGGTCGTCGTTTCGCCGATCTTCACGCACCACATGGAGGAATGGTGGGACGATCCGTTTCGCTTCGACCCCGAGCGATTCGCTCCAGCCCGCGCCGAGGACGAGCGCCACACGCACTCGTGGATTCCCTTCGGCGGCGGTCCGCACATGTGTCTCGGGAAGAAGTTCGCCGAGGCGCAGGTGCGGCTGATCATGCACAAGCTGCTGCTGCGCTACCGGTGGAGTGTCGCGCCTGATTACCGCATGCCGGTGCAACAAGCGCCGATCTCGAAGCCTCGCGACGGACTTCCCATTCGTTTGGAACAGCTGCAGTGAGCTCGGGACCGCGGCGGTGTGGCGACCTTGCCTTCGCCGCGGCCGAATGCGATCCCAGCGGGCGAGATCGAACCGGGAGAACGCATGATGACGGTCAGCGAAGCGCTGGCGTCGCGCTTCACGGCGCGCGCCTTTCTCGAAACGCCGGTGGGCGGCGACGTTCTGCGTGACATTCTCGACCGCGCTCGCCAGGCGCCTTCGGGCGGCAACCTCCAGCCGTGGCACGTCTGGGTGATCGGCGGCGACGAGATGAAGCGCTTCAAGGCGCTGATTCGCAAGCGCATGGAAACGGACCCCTTCGGCGAAGGCGGCGAGTACGACATCTACCCGCCCAAGCTGAAGGAGCCTTACCGTAGCCGGCGCTTCCAATGCGGCGAGGACCTGTACGCGACGATCGACATCGCGCGCGAAGACAAGGCGGGGCGACTCGCCCAATTCGCCCGCAACTTCGATTTCTTCGGAGCGCCCGCTGCCTTCTTCTTCTACCTCGACCGGACGATGGGCCCGCCGCAGTGGTCCGACGTTGGGATGTTCCTGCAGTCGATCATGCTGTTGGCCCGCGAGCGCGGCCTCCACACCTGCCCGCAAGAGGCGTGGTCGGTGTGGCACAAGACGGCTGGTGAGTTCTTCGCGATTCCCGACGAATTGATGATGTTCTGCGGCATGGGCATCGGCCACCTCGACGAATCGCAGCCGATCAACACCCTGCGCACGCGGCGAGCGCCACTCGAGGAGATCGCCACCTTCGTCGGCATCTAGCGGGGCGATGCCCTACCGGGTCAACATGTCGGAACGTTGGGACAGCTGCCGAGAACCGCCCTGGGATGCCCGGAGGCGGTGCCGCGGCCGAAGCTTCCCCAAGCACGGACTTCGCATCTTGGCGAGTCTGTATCTAGCCCAGCCTTGCTGATTCAGGGCGTGAGTCCGACCGCGAAGACCTCCGTCGGCAGGCAGACATGGTCCTGCTTGCGCGTGTCGACGGAGCCCGG
>CALJUJ010000386.1 GCA_937975525.1 uncultured bacterium | reverse complement strand
GGACGATCTCGGCCTCCTGCATCAGCCCGCGACTATCCTTCCAGACGCTGACGACCGCGCCGAGGGCCAGGCCCTTGGGGAAGATGCCGGCGAGGCCGGAGGTGAGCACCAGATCGCCCGGGATGATGCTCTCCTCGCGGCCGATGTATTTCATCACCATCCGCCCATCGACACCGCCCTTGACGATGCCGCGCGCGCGGCTGCGCTGGATGATCGCATCGACGCCGCTGTTGTGGTCGGTGATCAGCTGCACCCGCGAGGAATGACTGCTGGTCGCGATCGTCTTGCCGACCACTCCAGCCCGTGCGACCACCGCCGAGTCCTTGGCGACGCCGTCGTCGTGACCCTTGTTGATGGTGACGTTCCCCGACCAGGGCAGCGGGTCGCGACCGATGATCAAGGCCGCTTCCGCCTGCAGCCGAAACGCGGCGCCGAAGGCCAGGAGTTGGTCGAGGCGCCGCTCCATGGCGCGCAGCTCGGCGGTACGAATGAGCTGCTGCTCGAGCTCGGCGATGCGGTGCTCGAGGCGCTCGTTGTCGCGGCGGACATTGACGAGAGCGATGTAGCCACCCCAGATGTCGCCCGCGGCTTCGACCGCGGCCGAGGCGGCGACCTGCAGCGGGCGCATGATGACGAGCACGGCGCTGGCGATCGGGTCGGCGTTCTGCGCCCGTGCGAACTTCGAGAGGAGGAACAGAGAAGCGACGAGCAGAGCAGCCGAGACGATGACGACGCGGTTTCTGCGAACGAAGCTCAAGCCGGCCTCCGAGGCGGCGCGCCCGCAGGCGGCGCGACTATTGGACGGTTACGTCTTTGAGCAGGGACAGCTCGTCGAGCACTTTGCCGGCGCCCATGACGATCGCCGAAAGGGGGTCGTCGGCGAGCATGATCGGCAGGCCGGTTTCTTCGCGCAGAAGGACGTCGAGATTGCGTAGCAACGCCCCGCCGCCGGCGAGGACGATGCCCTTGTCGACGATGTCCGACGCCAGCTCCGGCGGCGTTCGCTCGAGCGCGATGCGCACGGCGTCGACGATCTGGTTGATCGGCTCGAGCAGCGAGTCGCGGATTTCCTCGTCGGACACCTCGACCGTCTTGGGCACGCCGGCCACCAGGTCGCGCCCCTTGATCTCCATGGTCTGGATCTCGTTGCCCGGGTAGGCGGAGCCGATGGTGATCTTGATCAGCTCGGCGGTGCGCTCGCCGACGAGCAAGTTGTACTTGCGCTTGATGTACTGGACGATCGCTTCGTCCATCTTGTCGCCGCCGATGCGTACGGATTTCGAGAACACGACCCCTTTGAGGGAAATGACCGCGACCTCGGTCGTGCCGCCGCCGATGTCGACGATCATGTTGCCCGTCGGCTCGGTGATCGGCAGCCCCGCACCGATCGCCGCCGCCATCGGCTCTTCGACCAGGTAGACCTCGCGCGCTCCGGCCGACTCGGCGGAGTCCTTCACCGCGCGCTTCTCGACCTCGGTGATCCCGAACGGCACGCAGATGATGATCCGCGGGCGGACGAGCGTGCGCCGGTTGTGGATCTTGTGGATGAAGTAGCGCAGCATCGCCTCGGTGATCTCGAAGTCGGCGATGACGCCGTCCTTGAGCGGCCGAATGGCGACGATCGAGCCCGGGGTGCGCCCGAGCATCTTCTTCGCTTCGGCACCCACGGCGAGCACCCGGCGTCCACCGCGCGCGTCCTTCTGCACCGCGACCACCGAAGGCTCGTTGCAGACGATGCCCTCGCCCTTGACGTAGATCAGCGTGTTCGCCGTCCCGAGGTCGATCGCCAAATCGTTGGAAAACAGGCCGAGAAGATAGTTGAGAAGCATGTTCACAGAAGCGCCGCGGCGCCGTAGACCCAACTATCGAAATTCGCTCGCGAGGGCAAGGTGAGCGTGCCGGCCGAAGCCTCCGCCGAGGCCCAACAAACGACGTTTGTCCGCGCTCCGCAGCCGCTGGCCGTAGCAATCCGCCGAGACTTCGGTCTATGCTCCGCCCAACGCCCCGGCGCACCCGGCGGCGTCAAGATTTTTGATGCGCCCGTTGCTCCGCAGCATCGCCACTGCTCTCCTCTGCGCCGCCGCCGTCGTCGCCGCAGACGCCGCCTTTCGCAGCAGCCTGCTCGATCGAGTGCGGCCGATCATCCTGACCCCGCTCGACCGCGCCATCGTCCGACCCCCAGTGCGGCTCTCCTGGGAAGGTCGCGACGAAATGGAAGTCTTCCTCGCGCCCTTCGGCGAGGTCGCGAGCTCGCTCGGCGTGCACACGTCCCCCTACGATATCGCCCGCGAGCACTTTCCCCGCGAGGGCGGCTACGAGGTCGAAATCCGCGCTCCGGGCTGGCGCGGCTGGATCGCCGCGCAGCGCAAGTTCCAAATGCACCGGACCCGCGCCAGCACCGAGAGCTCCCCGGACCCCGGCGGCCCCGAATCCCCCGACGACGACAGTCGCTATCTCCAACTCGCCTTCGAGGCCGCACGCAACGCCCGCGACAAGGCGCGCACCCGCATGCGCTCGCTGCGCCGCGACAACGCAGCCCTGCGCGACGAAGCTCGGCGGCTCGAAGGGCGCCTGGACGAGCTCTACGTCGCCCAGGACGAAGACGGTCGCGAGCTCGCAGCGCTCGAGGGCGACCTGCTCGACGCCATCCGTGAGATCCGTTCGCTGCGCGACGAAAACGCCGAGTTGCGCTTTCGTCTCGCCAACGTCATTCCCTGCTCGGCGTGGGGTTACTTCAGCTTTCCGCGACCGCAGACGATTCCACCGAGTCGGCGCATCGTCCGCGTCAGCGACACCGGGGGCAACATCTTCCGCACCCGAGATTTCTGCGAGGCGGCGCGCCAGACCGATTCCACCGCCGACTCGCCCTGCTTCTGCGTCGGCGAGTCGTTCGCCCGCTGATCAGAAGCCGATCTTCTCGTTCTTGATCGGCGGCTCGGCGCGCTCGAGCGTGACGTCCATCGGCAGCCCGGACTGCTCCTCCACCGCACGCGCTACGCGCTCCATGTCGACCAGCTCGCGCCAGCCGCGGGCCTCCAGCAGCGCCTCCGCTTGCCGGTGCAGAGCAGGTGCCATCGTGTAGATGTCCTTGTGCACCTCGAGGTAGATGCGGCCGTCGCGCGCCCCCACCTTCACCGGTTGATAGAGGAACTCACCTTGCACGCCGACGGGAACCAGGGGGAAGAGCCGCTCGATGTCTTCCGGGTAGAGGCGCACACAACCGTGGCTCACCTGCATCCCCACGCCCCAGGGCATGTTCGTGCCGTGCAGCGCGTACATCGGAATCGACAGCTCGATGCGGTATTCGCCCAAGGGGTTGTCCGGGGAGCCGCCAGGGATCGCGTTCGGCGCGTGCTTGCCCTTCTCGCGCCACTCCTTCTTGATCGATTCCGGCAACACCCAGGTCGGGTTCTCCGTCTTGCCGCGCACGCGGAACGGGCCGTGCGGCGTGCGCCATTCGTCGCGTCCGAGCCCGACCGGAAAGGTGGTGACGATCGCCGTGCCACTTTCGGATGGCCGAAAGTAGTAGAGCCGCATCTCGGGTATGTTGATCTTGAGCCCGTCGTACTCCGTGTCCGGAAGGACACGCTGGGTCGGCAGCATGATCAACTGGCCTTGAGGCGGTCCGAACCGTTGGAGGCCGGGATTCGCCTCGACCATCTCCGTCTGCCCCAAGCCGTGGTAGCGGGCGATGTCGAGCAGGGTGTCGCCCGGCCGCAATTCGTAGAACGTCGGCTCGCCGATCACCGTGTGCGCCGTCTCGTGATCACGACTGCTGCGCACCAGCTGAAACCGGGGATCGGGGCGGTTCTTG
>CALJUJ010000385.1 GCA_937975525.1 uncultured bacterium | reverse complement strand
CCGACTGCGGGCCGCGTGATCCACCACCACCGCCCGGTCCGCCACTGCCCGTTCCACCACCGCTACCGCTACCGCCACCGCCGAGGAAGCGAACGTCGCGCGCCACGATCTCGGTGATGTAGCGGCGGTTGCCCTCCTTGTCGTCGTACTGGCGCGAGCGCAGCGAGCCTTCGACGTAGACTTGACGGCCCTTGGCGAGGTACTGGCCGCAGGACTCCGCCTGCTTTCCCCAGACCACGATGTTGTGCCACTCGGTGCGCTCTTGCTTGTTCCCCTCCTGGTCGGTCCAACGCTCGGAGGTGGCCACGGGAAAGCGCGCCAGAGCGCGGCCGGCCGGGGTGAATCGAACCTCGGGATCTTTGCCGAGGTTGCCGACGATGATGACTTTGTTGACCACGGCGGGACGCTAACAGCGGGGTATCAGGCAGTCAAGGAAAGTGCCGCCAAGAGCGACGAGGGCCATCCCGAAACCGGGATGGCCCTCGTGCCAGCGAACGGAGAGTCGCGCGAAGCGTTCTTCTCAGGCGCCCTCGGTAGCGGGCTTCGAGGTCGCGTAAGCTGCCGACGACGAAGGCGCGCCGCCGCCCGACGAGCCGAAGAGCCCGGAACCAGCGGCCGACTGCTGGAAGTCGGGGTAAGCCTGCATGCCGTGCTCGCCCCAGTCGAGACCTTCCATCTCCTCCTCGGGAGAGACGCGGATGCCGGTCGACACCTTGAGGATGCCGAAGATCGCGAGCGCGGACGCGAACGTGAAGACGCCGTAGGCGACGACGCCGACGAACTGGTACCAGAGCTGCTCGATGCCGGCCATCGCACCGAAGATGCCGACGGCGAGGGTGCCCCAAATGCCGCACACCAGGTGGACCGAGATGGCGCCGACCGGGTCATCGATCTTGATCCGGTCGAAGAACATGACCGAGTAGACGACGATCACGCCGGCGATCGCGCCGATGATCATCGACGACCACATCGCCATCTGGTCGGCACCGGCGGTGATGCCGACGAGCCCGGCGAGAATGCCGTTGAGCGCCATCGAAAGGTCGGGCTTGCCCGACACCGCCCACGACGTGAAGATCGCCGACAGACATCCAGCCGACGCGGCCAGCGACGTCGTCACCAGGGTCAGCGAAACCAGCGCCGGATCGGCGCTCAGCACCGAGCCGCCGTTGAACCCGAACCATCCGAGCCACAGCAGGAAGACGCCGATCGCCGCGAGCGGCATGTTGCTGCCCGGGATCGCGTGGATCTTGCCGTCCTTCGTGTACTTGCCGAGCCGGGGGCCGAGGAGGATCACACCGGCGAGCGCGCCCCAGCCGCCGACGGAGTGGACCAGGGTAGAGCCGGCGAAGTCGTAGAAGCCCATCGCGTCGAGCCAGCCACCGCCCCACTTCCACGATCCGGCGATGGTGTAGACGATCGCGACGAAGACCGTCGAGAACAGCATGAACGGAGCAAGCTTGATGCGCTCGGCGACGGCGCCGGAGACGATCGTCGCGGCGGTGGCGGCGAACATCGCCTGGAACAGGAAGTCCGTCCAGTAGGTGTAGCCTTCACTGTACGCCGAGGTAACGTCGGCCTCGCCCGGGAACAGGCCGAAGCCCGCAAACCCGACCCAGCCGTTGAAGTCGCCCGGGTACATCAAGTTGAAGCCGACCAGGGCGTACGTGATGATGCCCACCGACACGATGAACGAGTTCTTGAACAGAATATTCGTCGTGTTCTTCGCGCGGGTGAGGCCCGACTCGAGCGATGCGAAGCCCAGGTGCATGATGAACACCAGCGCTGCCGCCAGCATCATCCAAATGTTGTTGGCCGTGAACATCTCCAGCGAGACGCCGTCCTGCGCCATGGCCGTTCCGGCGAGTCCGACGACGAGCGCCGCCGGCGTCGCCGCGTAGCCGATCTTCTTGATTGCTTTCATGATTCCCTCCTTCGTGACTCTGCGCTGCAGGGCCGCTCAGGCGGCTTCCGCTCCGCGCTCGCCGGTGCGGATGCGCACCGCTTCCTCGACCGGGACGATGAAGATCTTGCCGTCGCCGATCCGACCGGTCTTCGCGGTCTTCTCGATGACGTCGGCACAGATCGGCGCCTTCTCGTCGCTGACGAGGAGCTCGATCTTGATCTTCGGCAAGAAGTCGACGACGTACTCCGCGCCGCGGTAGAGCTCGGTGTGGCCCTTCTGGCGGCCGAAGCCTTTGACTTCGGAGACCGTCATTCCCTGGATGCCCTCGCGCGCCAAGGCCTCTTTGACCTCGTCGAGCTTGAAGGGCTTGATGATCGCTTCGATCTTTTTCATTCGACTCTCCCTCCGTGGTGCTGCGCGACCGACACGGGCGCGCGCTGGCATCCACTTTCGCAATGGCGATGCCAAGCGGGGGGAGTCGCAGAAAATCTCGAATCGACGGGGCCTGCGTGGGAGGCTGCCGCGCGATTGGGCAGGCCGGAGGGCGGGCTGCGGGATCGGTGGGCAGCTCGCGCAAGCCGCCCCCAAACGCGCGACGGCCCGCCCGGAGCGATCTCCGGACGGGCCGTCCGCGGGCTACGAATCCGGGCTGATTTTCAGAAACCGACGAGAATCTCCCCGGCGATCGTGTCCCAACCGCTCTGGCTGAGCGTGTTGTCCTTCGCGAAGATCCGCGTGCTCGATTCGTCGTGCCGGTACTCCGCGCGCAGCATCACGTAGTCGTTGAGGCGGAAGGCCACCGTCGGCGTGATGCTCCAGATCGTCGTCCGCCCGTCCGCCGGATCCGCGAAGCTGCCGCGGATGTTCTCGTCGTCGAAGACCTCGCCGCGCAGCGCCAGCGACCAGCGTTCGTCCAGGTCGAACAGGGCGTAGGCGCCGAATCCGTACCAGTAGGCGTCCTCGGTCTTCCCGGGCAGGGTCAGCAGATCGGACTCGTGCCCGTAGACGGCATCGAGCACGAACGACAGCTGGTCGGTGACGACGATCGCCGAGTTGACGGTGAGCGTACCGCGCTTCGACCCCGCGCCGGAGCCGCCGTCGTCGCGCGGATCACTCTCCGAGCCGTAGGTTCCTGCCGCATAGAAGGAAAGCATTTCCGACGGCTGCACGCCCAGGCCCGCGAGCAGGGTCTTGCCGGTATTGTTGTCGTCGACGTTGTCCCAACCGTTGACGACGCCGATGTCGACGCCGACCTGCTCGGTGATCGGCGCACTGACGAGAACGCCGGTGTGGGTGAACGGGATCGAGAACCCGAACAGGATCGAGTGCGAGATGTTGTGATTGAAGTTGCTGTTCGTCTTCATCACCTCGTAGCCGAGGAGCGTCGCGAACTTGCCCGCCTTCACGCTGATGCCCGCCACCGGAAGGTTGTAGGTGACGAACGCCTCGCGCAGCTCGAAGTCGTCGGAGCCGTCGAAGCCCTCGCTGCCGCGGCGCGACCCCGGATCTTCGCGCTGCGTCGCGTACGCCTCGGCGGCATCGCCGAAGTCGAGTGCGACGCCGAATCCGAAGCTCTCGTCGTCCTCCATGCGGCTGACGAACAGGGACGCCGTGTCGATCGAGAAGGTGTTGTCCTTCGTATCGACGACCCGCGCGTTGATGCGATCGTCCTCCGGACGATCGAAGCTGTAAGTGTAGCGGGTGGACACCAGGGCGTTGATGTCGACCCACTTTCCGGTGACCGTGTCGTCGAGCGCGACACCCGCGCTTGCCCACACCAGGATCGCGGCTCCGCTCGTCGCCGCCATCACAACCATACGTCGCATCATCTTCCCCTCCTCGCCGGCCGCGCCGGACGTTTGCTCGTGGGGACGGTGTGCCAAACACGCACCCGAGAACGGAGCGTGACAATCACGCCAGAGGCTGGCCCAGATGTTTTGGGAAAGGCGTCCTCCGGGGCTGTCGCCCGCTCAGAGGCACGCTGGAATTGGCAACCTCATCCACACCTCCGCTTCACCTGCCCCGCCGCTCCCGCAGGAGCCGCCACGGAGCATCCATCCGCTTAGGTGTGTAGTCCGAACCAACGACCTCGCGCAAGCCGGAAAAGGCCGAAGCAGATCCGTCGCCACCCTAGTCGAAGCGACGCACGAGGCCTTCGATCGTCGCCGCCGGATCGCCTGTCCCGGCCACGGCGCCGATCATCGCCACCGCGTCGGCGCCGGCGGCGAGCACGGCGGCGACGTCGTCGAGGCCGATTCCCCCGATCGCCACGATCGGCTTGCCGACCGCGACGCGCACCGCGCGCAGGCCGTCGAGCCCGACGACCGGGTCGGGCTTCTCCTTCGTCGACGTGGGGAAGACGGGCCCGAAGCCGATGTAGCTGACGACGGTGTCGGCCATCGCCGCACGTGCTTGCACGAGGTTGTGCGTCGACAGCCCGACGATCTTGTTCGGTCCCAGCTGCGCCCGCGCGTCGTGCGGCGTCAAGTCGTCCTGGCCGAGGTGAACGCCGTCGGCATCTACCAGTCGCGCAACGTCGATGCGGTCGTTGACGAGAAAGGTCGCACCGGCGCGTGCACAGCGCGTCCGCAGAGCTCGCGCGAGCTCGACGAGCTCGTTCGTCGCAAGCTGCTTCGCGCGGAGCTGCAGCAAGCGCGCCCCTCCGGCGAGCAAGCCCTCGGAGAGGTCGACGACCTCCGCCGCGGTGCGGCCGCCGTCGTCGGCGATTCCGTAGATCCGCGACGGGAAGCGGAAGGCCTCGCTCATTCCTCGGCGTTGCTGACTTGCTTCTTGGGCTCGATCCGCAGGTAGCTGATCTTCTTGTGGAGGGTATTGCGATTGATACCCAAGATCGCCGCAGCGCGGAGCTGGTTGCCGCCGGTGCGCTCGAGGGTGAGCTCGATGAGCGGCTTCTCGACGCGCTCGATCACGCGCTGGTAGAGGTCCCGGGGATCGACGGAGCCCTCGCGGAAGTACTCGCCGAGCTTCAAACGGATGAGATCTTCGAGCTGCAGATCGCCGGCGGGCGGCGCTTCCGGCTCGTGACGCGCGAGCGCCAGGTCCTGCGGCATCAACGTAGGTCCCGCGGCGAGCACGGCGGCGCGCACCAACGTGTTCTCGAGCTCGCGCACGTTGCCGGGCCAGTCGTGCGCCAGTAGTCGCTCCCGGGTCTCCTTGGCCAAGCCCTTGATGCCGGTGCCCATCTCGCGGTTGATCTTGGCGATGAAGTAGTCGATCAGCTCGGGGATGTCGCCGCGCCGGTCGCGCAGCGGCGGCACCGTCAGCGGCACCACCTTCAAGCGAAAGAACAGGTCCTCGCGGAACTTGCCGGACTTGACCATCGCCTCGAGGTCGCGGTGGGTCGCCGCGACGATGCGGCAGTCCGTCTTGATCACCTCGCGGCCGCCGATGCGCGTGAGCTCCTT
>CALJUJ010000384.1 GCA_937975525.1 uncultured bacterium | reverse complement strand
GGCGAACAGCCCCGGACGCAGGCGGTGGTCGGCGTTGGGCACGATCGCCTTGACGAGCAGCCGCCGGTTGCGCGGGTCGACGGTCGGCGCGACGAAGTAGATCTCACCGGGAAACGAGTCGCCGGGGTAGGGGGCGACGCCGACTTCCAGAGGCACGCCGGGACGGGCCAGGCCGACGGCGATCTCGGGCAGGGTGAAGACCAGCTTCACGCGGTCGATCGCGTCGATCTGGACGATGTCGGTGTCGCGGTCGACGCGGTCGCCGGGCGCCACGAGACGCGCCCCGAGCACGCCGTCGAAGGGAGCGCGGATGACCTTCTGCGCGAGCTCGGCGCGGCGGCGCTCGAGCCTGGCGCGCGCCACCTCCATCTGCGCGCGGGCGCGATCGAGCTCGGACTCCGACAAGCTGCGCTTGCCGGCGAGGGCTTGGGCGCGCGTGAACTCGTGGCGCGCCAGGGCGAGCTGCGCCTCGGCCTCGGCCAGCAGCGCTCGCTCCTCGGCATCGCGCAGCTGCACCAGCAGCGTGCCTTCCTCGACCTCCTGGCCTTCGGCGAAGGAGACGGAGTCCACGAGCCCTTCCGTCTCCGGACGGATCATCACCGACTCGTCGGCGATCAGCGCGCCCACCATCTCGACCACCTCGGGGAGCTCCTCGCGCCGTACGGTGTCGATTTCGACGAACACCTCCGGCGGACCGCCGGACGGTCGCGAGCCGACCTCTTTGGCGCAACCGGCCGCGGCTGCCAGGGCGAGAGGGACGAGGACGACGGGGAAGAGGCGCATGACCCCGATCTTGGAGAACCTCGCCGCGTAAGGGAAGCCGCAGGCGCGGAGCTCGGCGCGGCGCCTGCGGCGCTATTTGCCGAACTTCTGCATCGCCTGCGTGTCGAAGAAGCTCGGGCGGAAGCTCACCCGGGTGTCGAGCGCCGAGTTGGCGCTCGTCTTCTGCCCGGCACTGGTGGCGCGATTCAGCTTGATGTTCTCGACCACCTGGTACGACATGTTCGAGCCCTGGATCCAGTCCTCGGTGCCGTCCGGCCGCACCTTCTTGTGCGGCTTGTACGAAAGCACCTGCATCGTGCTCAGCAGCTCCCCCTGCCAGCTGAACTTGCGGTTCCAGGCGCCCTGGAAGCTCTCGGCGTCGATGTAAAGCTCGAGCTTGCCGTAGAGGTAGTAGCGGTCCTTCGGCTTGCCGGAGACGACGAAGAACTTGCGCTTCGCCAGGGCCGGCGCGACGGGTGCCCAGGCGACGCCCTGGAACGACTCGTCCTGGTAGCCGAACTGCTTCAGGTCGTCCGACCACAACGCCCGCCAGCCGCCGTCCTCGAGCCAGCGGGTGTTCGACTCACCCTTCACGTTCAAAGGGTCGACGAAGCGTAGTTGCGTCTTCGTGCCCTCGAACGTCCAGGTGAAGTCCTCGGGCTTGCCGTCGAAGAAGGGCCCGTCGTCCTGGCTCATGTCGGACCCGAGAAATCCGTCGGAGCGGTTCGACGGGCTCACCGCCCGCACGCGGCGCAGTGCCGGGACGTAGGCCCAGGCGGAATCTCGCTTGCGCGGGTCGCGGTAGCGCCACGCGAGCGCGGCCGTGCCGTACAGATCGGTCGGCGCCTGGGTGATGATCAGCTGCTTGGAGAGAAAGTTCTGCGGATTGTCGATGCGGTCGCGCTCCGGAGAACCGTCGTAGTACATGAAGTTGACGTCCTGGTCGGTGCGGCGCTCGAGCTCCTGCGGATTGATCCAGTTCACCTGCGACTCGGCGTGCAGGTTTCCGAAGTACCAGAAGTAGTAGAAGTAGTTCCAAACGACTTTGACCCCAGCTTGGGGATCCTTCGGGTCGATCTGCGGAAAGGGGAAGCCGAGGATGTACTGCGGCTGCTCGCCGGTGGCCTTGGCGATCACATGCCCTTCGTCGCCGATCGCATACTTGCCGGCGTTCGCGTCGGAAGCCGCCCGAAAGTCCGGAGCGAACGGGTGATCGCCGTAGGCGACGACCTGGTTGCGGTATTCCCCTTCCTTGTAATGGCGGAGAATCTCCGGCGGCAGCAGCCCCTCGGCCTTCTGCCAGTTCGTGCGGTCGAGCCAGGTGCCGGGAGCCAGCCCGTCGCCGGTGGGCTCGGCGACGATCTCGGCAGCCGCTTCGGCGGCCGGCTCTGCCGCTTCTTCGTCGGCAGCTGCGGGCAGGGCCACGCAGGTCAGCGTCGCGAACGCCACCGCCCCTCTGGCGAAGTTGCGCATACGGTCTCTCCTCGGTCGCGAGCGGGCCATGAAGCCCGCCAGGTCGTCGTCGATTGAGCCGCCGAAGCTACCGACCCGCGGTCGGGCGTGTCAATGCGGCCCGCGTGGCGGCCCGCGTGGCGGTCTACGCGAAAGACCGCCGATGGTTGGTTGCAACAACCCGGCGCAAGTCCCACAACCCCATGGTGACCCGCACCGGCTCCTGCCTGCTCGGCCTGCTGGCCGTCCTCCTGCTCGGCACCGCGCCGCTGGCCGCGTGCGTCGGCGACTGCGACGAGTCGGGCGCGGTGACCGTCGACGAGATCCTCCGTGCTGTCAGCATCGCCCTCGGCGCCGCGGCGCCCGGCCTCTGCCCGGCCGCCGACGCCGACGGTAGCGGCCGTGTGACCGTCGACGAGATCGTCACCACGGTTCAACTCGCCCTGGCGGGCTGCCCGGCGGTGGCGACTCCGACGGCGACACCCACCGCCACGGCAACGCCGAGCCCCGCGCCGGTACCGACCGGTGCGCCGCTGCGCGACTGGCTGGCGGCGCGAAGCTATACCGAGTGGGCGGCCGAGTCGGCGCCCCACGACTCGCTCGGCCCGCACTTCGGCCGCGTCCGCACCTATCTGAATGATACGCTGCTCGCGTCGCTAGCTGCCGGCAACGCGGAGCATCCGCAGGGCGCGGCGGTCGTCAAGGAGCTCTTCGGCCGGAGCGGCACCGACGTGCGGGGCTGGGCGGTGATGATCAAGCTCGCGCCGAGCAGCGCTGGCGGCGCCAACTGGTACTGGCTCGAGGTCTACGATTCCTCGCAGTTCGCCGACGGACCCGGCGTCGAGCTGTGCGCCGGCTGCCATCGATCCGATTTCCGCGGTCTCACCAGCCGCGACCTCGTGCTGCCGCCCTTTCCCCTGCTCTAGCCCGCGCGTTGCAGCAGACGGCTGGTGAAATGCGCGGCGTGGCGCGGCCGCGGTTGTCGTAGCGCCGTCACGCGGCCACACTGCCGCCATGAGACTCGTCGTGTCGCTCGCCGTGGCAATGGTGGTCGTCGCGGCGCCGGCGTCGGCGCGACCGGTGGAGTGGCACTATACCGAGGGTGGCCCGGGCGGCGGCCGCTACTCTCCGCTCACCGACATCGACAAGGCCAACGTCGGCGACCTCGAGGTCGCGTGGACCTACCGTCACGGCGACGTCGTCGACCGCCGTTGGCGTCCCGACCGCGTCAACCGCAGCACCGCGTTCGAGGGCACGCCGATCGTCGTCGACGGTCGCCTCTTTCTGACGACGCCGACCAATCGTGTCGTCGCGTTGAACGCCGAGACCGGCGCCGAGCTCTGGAGCTACGATCCCGAGATCGACCTCGGACGCTTCTTTGCGAACATGATCATCAATCGCGGAGTCGCCTACTGGCGCGACGAACGCGCCATCGG
>CALJUJ010000383.1 GCA_937975525.1 uncultured bacterium | reverse complement strand
CAAGATTCGCGCGGGCCGATGTCGTCGAGGACGTCGCCGATGAAGTCGTGCATCGATTCGGTGTAGCGCTCGGCGTCGGGCAGCATCGCGCCCATAGCTAGTGCGCGCTGCCTCCGGAGGGCAAGTGCCGCCAGGCGGGCGGTGCGTCTCCGACGAGCTCCGCACACGGTCCGGCGCGCACGGCTCCGCGAGCAGCCTGCGGCCCGTACGCCGCCGGCGCGCCTCGGCCCTTGCGCCGTTGCCGAGCTTCGCCTCCGCCGAGGCGAGCGACGGCCCCGCCGCGTCGTTCCTTGCCCTGCTGGTGGAATTCGACTCTAAGAAATCGATGGACCTCAACTTCACCGCGGACCAGGAGGCGTTTCGCACGCGCTTGCGGACGTGGCTCGAGGCCAACGTGCCGGCGGAGCCTGCCGCCTTCACGAGCTACGACGACGAGGTCGCCTTTCTCACCCAGTGGCAGCGCCGCCTGCATGCGGGTGGATGGTGTGGCCTGTCCTGGCCGCGGGAATGCGGCGGCGCCGGAGCCGGCGTCGTCGAGCAGGCCATCTACAATGAGGAAATGGCGCGGGCGCAGGCCCCCGAGCTCATCAACAAGGTAGGAATCAACAACGTCGGTCCGACCCTGATGATGCACGGCACGCCGGAGCAGCGGCGCCGGTTTCTCGCTCCCATCCTGTCGGCCGACGAGATCTGGTGCCAGCTGTTCAGCGAGCCGGGAGCGGGGTCCGATCTCGCGGGTCTGCGGACGCGCGCGGTGTCCGACGGCGATGGCTTTCGGCTCACGGGGCAGAAGGTCTGGACGAGCTACGCGCAGTTCTCGCAGTTCGCGATTTGCCTCGCACGCACCAACCCCGATGCCGCCAAGCACAAGGGCATCACGTACTTCCTGGTCGACATGCAGAGTCCCGGTATCGAGGTACGACCGCTGCGCCAGATCACCGGAGATGCGGAGTTCAACGAGGTCTTCCTGGAAGACGTCTACGTCCCGCGCGAGTACGTGATCGGCGCCGTCGACCGCGGTTGGGAGGTGGCGATGGACACCCTCGCGCACGAGCGCGGCACGAACTACCTGTTCAAGGAGCAGGTCAACAACCGGATCGCCGTCGACCGCTTGATCGAGTCGCTGCGCCGCCGCCGTGCTGCCGGGGAGCAGCTCGATCCCACTCTCGTCGACGAAGTCATGCGCGCGCACATCCAGGTCGAAATCATGCGCCTGCACAATCTGGACACGATGACGCGTCTCCAACGCGGCGAAGAAGCGGGCCCCGAAACCAGTCTCAAGAAGGAGTTCTGGACCCAGTTGGCGCAGCATGTGTACGAGACTGCCCTGCGCGCACAGGGGGCCTTCGGCGCGCTCGGCATCGGTGAGGAGCTCGGCGTCGACGGTGGTCGCTGGCAGCGCTCGTTCCTCTACAGCCGATCCTGGAGCATCTCCGGCGGCACATCCGAAGTTCAGCTGAACATCATTGCGAGCCGCATGCTCGGGCTGCCGCGAGGGCAGTGACGTGTCGGGCGAATCGCCGGCACATCCGGCGGCGACGGTCGCCTTGCCGCGCGACAGCGATGCGGGGACCGAGGTGCTGCTGGTGCGCCGCAACTCGAAGCTCGCCTTCCACGGTGGCGCGTGGGTCTTCCCTGGCGGACGGATCGATCCCGAGGACCGTGATGCGGCGCCGACCGACGACGTGCGCGATGCCGCCCGCTTTGCGGCAGTGCGCGAAGCGTTCGAGGAGGCCGGCATCCGTGTCGAGGTGAGTCGGCTCGTCCTCTTCTCCCGTTGGGTCACACCGTCGGGGCTGCCGAAACGCTTCGATGCCTGGTTCTTTGCCGCCGAAGCGCCGCGCGCCGACGTTCGCGTCGACGGCGACGAGATCGAAGAACACCGCTGGATGCGGCCCGGCGACGCTCTGGTTGCCCACCAATTCGGCGAGATCGAGCTGCCGCCGCCGACCTTCGTGACGCTGACGACGTTTCGCGACCAACGCCCGGTCGCCGAGATCCTCGCACGCCTGAGGGACGAGCCGTTGCGCTCCTACGTGCCGCGCCTGCACCTGCTGACCGGTGGCGGCGCTTGTAGCCTGTACGAAGGCGATGCGGGCTACGACGCGGGCGACCCGGAGCGCGCCGGTCCGCGACACCGCTTGACGATGCACGAGGGCGGCTCTTGGTCCTACGAGTGCACCGTCGACGGCCTGCGCTTCGATCTACCCTGAAACCGAGCCCTTGCGGTTGACGGTGGCCGCCGTCCCCGTGCTAGGCGGGCAGTTGCCTGACGAGGCGCCGCATGCATGCCGTGCAGAACATCGTGCGGGTCGCTCTGGGGATGGCCTGGACGGCGATTCTCGGAATCCCGCTACTCGTAGTGCTCTACGCGCGCTACCTCGTCGCCTTGCTCGCGCGCGGCCTGGGCGCTCGCGAATGGGCGAGCGCCGAGATCGATCGCAATGCCGTCTGTGCCGGCGTCGTCGCCCAGCGCTGGTGGGCGCCGGCGCTTATTCGCTTTGCGCGGATTCGCGTGAACCGCATCGACCGCGATCCCATCGACTGGTCGCGCTCGCATGTCATCTGCGCCAATCACGCGAGCATCTTCGACATCATCGCACTCGTTTCCGTCGTCCCGGTGCCGTTTCGCTTCGTCGCCAAGCGTGAGTTGTTGAAGTGGCCGATCATCGGTTGGGCGCTGCATCCAGCGGGTCAAATCGTCATCGATCGATCCGACCGAGCAGCCGCCATCGAAGCGATCGAGCGCGAGGTTCGGGATGGCCTGCAGGGGCAGGTCATCTTCTTCGTCGAGGGTACCCGCAGCCGTGATGGCAGGCTGCGCCGGTTCAAGAAGGGCGCCTTCCATTTCGCACTCGACCACGGGTTGCCCCTGCTGCCGACGGCGATCTGCGGAAGTCACGGGGTCTTGGGACGGACGGTGTGGTGGAAACTGCACGGCGGACGCGAGATCGACGTGGTTTTTCGCAGCCCGATCGACCCGGAGAGTCTGTTGGCCGGCGCCGACAAGCCGGCGCGATTGGAGGCAGGAATCGAGGCCGTGCGGCGGGCGATCGGCGACGAGCTCGCGCGGCGGGAGCGGACTCAGCGGACGGCGTAGACCCGTCCGTCGAGCCCCCCGAAGTACGTGGTTCCGTCCGTACCCACGGCCGGCGACGAAGTGATCGGCAGGCCGGAGCCGGTGTCGAACGAGGCGACCAGCACCGGCTCGTCCCCTTCGTCGCGCACGTAGTAGAGACGGCCGTCGTTTGCGCCGACGACGACGATCGGCGCCGCATCTCCGGTTGCCGACAGGACGACCGCGGGCGCGGACTCGATGCCGGCCCCGGGGGCCCAGGTCCAGCGCAGCTCGCCCGTTTCGGCGTCGATCGCGTGCAGGCCGTCGTCGAGGCTCGCCACGTACAAGCGACCATCGTCGGGGCCGACCTCTGCGAACGCGGGCGATGCGAGGACGCGGCCCAGTCCGTCGGGGCTCTCGAAATCGGCTTCGGCTCGCCCTTCGGCGTCGAGCCGGACGACCAGGCCGCGCGAGTCGACGGCGAGCACGGCCGCGGTCGACGCCAGTTCGTCGTCCGCCAGCAGCACGATCGGCGCCGCGAGGATGGGCGCCGAGAAGCCGAACGACCACTGCAGAATTCCGTCTTCGCGGACGGCGCGCAGCAAGCCGTCGTCGGCGCCGAAATAGAGGATCTCGTCGGTGGCCTCGATCTCTCCCATTCTGCCCAGGGCGGGAGTCGACAGCGTCGGCCCGTTCGCCAACCCGTAGCGGGTGACGCCGTTGGGGCAGGTGGCGAAGACGCCCGAATTCAACGAGCCCGCGTACAGCGAGCCGTTGTCGCTGATGGTCGGCGAGGTTCCGACCGCCGAGTCGAGGATGTTGGGCCAGATCTGCTCCAGCGTTTCGCCGTCTCCACCGATGCCGAGTAGGTTGCCATTTGCGGCGCCGACGAAGACAGCGTCGATGTCGTCGCGCGTGGCGACCAGGGGTGCGGTGGTGATGGCGAAGGGCTCGGACGAGCCGAGGAATGTCCGGTCACCCGAGTCCGACTCGTACTCCAGGAGCTCCCCGGCGTTGTCCCCGGTCGCCGCGATCGCCAGCAGGCGGCCGACCACCGAGCCGATGTAGAGCACGTCGCCGGCGGCGTTGAGGGCAGGCGGAGCGACGAACGCGGCGTCGGCCGGATTGTCAAAGTGCGGGTACGTCCACACGATCTGCCGCGATCCGGGAGCGTTGGGCTAGCCCGCTGCGAGGCGAGCGTAGGCATCTCCGTCGAGGCGAATCGTACCGGTGTTCTGCAGGTCGCGGCGGTCCTTGGGCCATTTGTCCGCGGAGGTGTCGATGACCGGAGGATTGGCGAAGCTGCAGCGGATGCCACGGCTGTCGCTCGAGCACGCGGGCA
>CALJUJ010000382.1 GCA_937975525.1 uncultured bacterium | reverse complement strand
AGCACGCTCGGTACGCCAATGGACGAAGCCATGTTCTGCGGCGCCCTGCCAGCGTCAGTCCGTCGTCCGGATAGCACCGCGATCGTCGAGTGCGTCGAAGCCGAGCACCAACCCGGCGCCCACCACCGGGTGTCGCCGTCGGTGGCGAGCCGTTTCTGGGGCACGGACCCGCCGGCTGGTGCTGCAGCCCTCCGGGACGAGAAAGCACCGAGGATCGAGACCATTCGAGCGAGCGCTCGAGCAGGGCGGGTCCTCCACCTCCGATTCCGCGGGCAAGATGGCCATGCTAAGCGCTTGAGCGAGCCCCTGGAGCGCGGCTTCTTCAATGCAAGCAATAGGCTAGCTCGGTCTGACCAGTCGAATACGCGGAGGTGAGCACAATGGGTTCGGTCCTGGTTCTCGGTGCGTACGGGCTCGCCGGTCGCGCGATCGTCCGCCGGCTGCTCGCCGCCACCGACGCAAAGGTCGTCGCCAGCGGCCGGCGCTCCGACCGGCTCGTCGAGGAGTTCTCAGGAGATTCCAGCGGGCGGCTGCGAACCCTGGCGCTCGACGCGACCGACTCCACCGCCCTGACCGATGCGTGCCGCGAGGCGGACGTCGTCGTCAACGCAGTCGGTCCGTATGACCTCCATGGCGCCGCCATCGCGCGGACCGTCGTCGGCGGCCGCCGGCACTACATCGATTGCGCCAACGAGCAAGTTCACTTCGAGCACTTGCGCAAGTTGGATGCGGAGGCAGCCGACGCCGGCGTTCTGCTCGTGACGGGCGCCGGAGTGGCTCCCGGATTGTCGACGCTCGTCGCGGCGCACCTTCTCGAGAGCGGGTTGCCGCCCACGTCCGTCGAGATCGTCTACGCCCAGCTGCGGCATGCGTACCCCGACGGCGGCCAGGCGAGCGTGATGGGCGGCGTGCTCGACGCGGTGCACCGGCCGTGGGCCATCCACGCGGGCGAGCGCGTCGAAGCGAAGCTCGGGCGGTCCGTGCGCGAGATGGAGCTGCCGGCGCCGTTCGGCCGTCGCCGGCTGCTCGAGGTGCCGACGATCGACGTACCCGTGCTGGCGGCACGGGTGGCGCTGCACGATGCGCGGACCTGGTTCTACCTCGGCGACCAGCCGCCGTGGTTGTTCGGGCTGATCCGCTTGCTCGACCCGACACGAAGGCGTTGGGCGTATCGCCTGATCGAGCGCATCGTCACGCGCATGACCCGTGCCGAGTACGACCACGCGGTGGCAAGCGGTCTGGGCACCGACGTGTACCTCGGCGTGACCGTCGGCGCTGCGGGCGTGTCGCGGTCTGCAGAAGTGCACCTCACCGACGGCGCCTCGCCGACGGCGGTGCTGCCCGCTCGGATCGCGAGCGATTTGCTTGCCGGCACGGTGACGGAGTCGGGCTTGCGGACGCCGATCGACCTTTACCGGTGGCGCGATCTCGACGACGATTTCTCCGCTTGCGTGACGCGGGTGATCGTCACAGACGGCTAGCTGCGATTGCGAAGCGCCCTCGGCCTCGACTTCGGCGTCCCGGCCGATTGGCCCCCCATGTGGGCGGTTGCCGGGACGCATAGGCAATTCGAACCATGCCTCCGCCGCAGCCGCGCTTCGAAGAGATCGGCAGACAGCTCGTTCTCCAGATCGCGTCCGAAGACCGGGGAGGCGGGTGGAGATTTGTCTCAATCGTCTCTATGTCACCAATTCTTCAAGATCGTTCGAGAACGACCGGATTGCCGTAGTGGCGTTCAGCCGGCGGCGAAGCAGAAGGCGCGCTGCAGGCGTGGTGCGGAGATGTCGTGCAATGTCAGGCGGCTGCCGGCGAACTCCGGCGTGCGGAGGACGTCGTTGACCATGATCGGTCCGAACGACAGTCCTCCCGCGCCCACCCGGGTGGTCGATGAAGCGTATCGCTAGCTTCGGTCCGCCCATCGTGATTGGCGCATCGGTAGCCTGGGGTGCCCTTTCTCTGGGCAAGGGAGCGTATGGCCAGCTGCCGACCTCGCGTGTTGTCAACGCCGCCGCCGCGCGACGGCCCGTAGACCGATCGGTCCGCGCGCGGCTACACTCGCGCCATGAATCGACTCATCGAACGACTGGTCGGAGTGCCGCTTCTCACCCTGCATCAGTGGCTCTACGAATCCACCGACGGGCGGATCGGTGCCAGCATCGCGGGCCGCGACATGCTGCTGCTGCGTACGGTTGGGCGGCACACAGGAATCGCCCGCACCGCCGCACTGCTCTTCGTCCGCGACGGCAGCAACTACGCGGTGATCGCCTCGAAGGGCGGCGCGCCGGCCCACCCCGGCTGGTACCACAACCTCACCGCGAACCCCGAAGTCGAGATCCAGATCGGCCGCGATCGGCTCCGAGTTCGCGCCCGCACCGCCGAGGGCGAGGAACGCGCCCGCATCTGGGCAACGGCCGACGCGGTCAACCAGGGCACCTACGCCGAATACCAGTCGCGCACCGATCGCCAGATCCCCGTCGTCGTTCTCGAACCGATCGAGGCGAGACGCGCCGATGAGAACGTGAGAATCGGGTCGTAGCGACCTTTCGGACAGAACGTTGGTCGAGCCCTGCGAACTGGTGCAGCGCTCGTGCCGTGCTCGACGCTCATTCTTTCGGGAACCAAGGGAAGAATCGGTTCGTCGTCTCCTGATAGCGCTTGTACGCTGGACGTTTTCGCAGCGAATGGTATTCCGCCGGGACCGCACCCGTCAGGTAGACCAAGGTGACGTACATCATGACCGCTGCGCCGGCGCCAGCAACCCCCAGCACGACCCAGACGTAGCCCGCCTCACCACCCTGCAAACGCAGCCAGGATGGCACCGCCGCGATCACGATGCCGGTCCAGACCAACCACTCCGAAAAATAGTTCGGATGGCGGCTGTAGCGCCACAGCCCTACATCACACACGCCGTCCCGGTCTCGCGAAACGAATGCGAGCTTTTGCAGGTCGGCCGTCGACTCGAGCGCGTACGCAACCAACCAGGTGCAAATTCCCGCCAGCTCCAGGAGGTGGCCTGGCTCGCGGTGATTCACGGCCATCAAGAAGCCGGGGATCGCGAGCACCGATGCGTTGGCCAAACCCTGGGCAAGAATCTCGATCGCCAAATGGAACCGGACCCGCTTCTCGCCCTGTCGGGAAAGCACCATTCGCCGATAGACATAGCGCGGGAATTCGGTCCGGAAGATCACGCCGGTTGCCTTTGCCATCGCCAGCGCGCCGATGCCCATCCTGAGACCGATCAGCAGATAGACCCCGGCGGCGCATAGCCGGCGAACGGTATCGCCATCGCCCATCAGGGCAATCTGAACACCAATCAGCGCAACACCGAATGGCCAGGCGATGTCCACATAGGACATTCGGCCCGTCTCGAGGAACGGCAGGATCGCTACCACGGAGAACAGCGCAAGTTGCAGAGCTCCATTGACGACGAACATGACCGCAAGGGTCTCGTTGGTGGTCGATGACGCGATTCCCCACACCGCGAGAAACGTGAAGCATAGTGCAGGTCCGAAGCTCATCAGTCGTCCTCCCGGTTGCTTCCCATTCTCCGGTTTGCGGTTCGGCCGTCCGGCCGGGGCTCCCGCTCGACGGTGCCGTCAGCCCGCCGTGCGTTGTCGAGCGCCGACGCTCGTTTCATCCGCCTGGGCGAGGGAACCGCCCGGAGCCTCGAGCTCACTTCGATGCTGCGGCACTCTTGCAAGTCCAGTTCTTTCAGCCGGAAAAGCGAGCTTCTAAGCAGATCCGGCGGCCTCTTCCGATCCGGTTGTCGAAGAATCACTGTGTTTCGGCTTGCAAAATTGACCCCCTAGGCGGGGGGATCGGCGTCCAAAATT
>CALJUJ010000381.1 GCA_937975525.1 uncultured bacterium | reverse complement strand
CCCGGCGCCGGAAAACCGTTGCCCGGCTGCGTGTTGACCGGGTTGCCGGACCTCGCGCTACGCTTCTCGTGTTTCGCCTGGCGCCCCGGCAGCTTTTCGTCGGTCACGCCGTTGCCGAGAGCGGCAATCGGATCGCTGGCGAACTTCCTGCTGAGCTTCGGCTTGTAGCAGAGCAGCGACTGGGTCGTACTCGGTGTCGACGTATCGATCACAGCGGTCGTCTCGCGGCCGCCGCCCACCTCGGTCTTGGTCACCGGGTTGCAGAGCTCGACCGGCTTGCGCAGGGGGACGAGGCAATTCGCCGCGACCGCCGTTCCTGGGAACGGCACGCCGCCGCCGCGCGTATAGGCGGCGCAGTCGTCGAACCAGTCGCTCGTGTAGGTCTGCAGCGTCTTGCTCAGCTTCGGCCGGCTGCACTCCTCCGTGGCCCCCGGCGTACCGCCGCAATCGAGCTCACCGAGGCACGGACCTTTCGCGTTCACCGTCGCGTTGCGCCCGCAGCGCCCCG
The DNA here is from genome assembly GCA_937975525.1 of uncultured bacterium. Lineage (GTDB taxonomy): Bacteria > Desulfobacterota > Binatia > HRBIN30 > HRBIN30 > CALJUJ01. Next base: position 5,931 of record CALJUJ010000381.1, on the reverse strand, counting down.
GGCTCTGGCCGGCGAGGATGCGTTTGACGACACGCACCGAGTAGCAGACGTAGTGCGTCCGGTCGCCCGGCTCCGGCGGCAGCGGGCTGGCGCCGTCGGCGCCGGCGGGCACCCACAGGCTCTTGATCTTCTTCGACTGCACGACGATGGTGCCGAGCGCGTTGCTGAGCTCCCAGACACGTTCGAGCGGCTTCTCGGCGCGCGGAAAGCGGTCGCCGACCGGATCGCCGGCCCCCTCACGGGATTCCTTGATCGCGTAGCGAACGTAGTGCAGGTCCGGATCGTGGACCGCCGCAGCGCCGTCGAGCGCCGCCGGCAGCGCCAGCGCCGTCGTCTTGCGCACGAGGTAGTTCTCGGGGTTGTCGAGCGCTTCGGACAGGACGGTATCCTCGAGCTGGACGTTCCAGTCCCGTGGGAACTTGTCGTCGCGTGTCGAGGCCTTGGCCTTGTAGGCGATGTAGGCGTCGACCCCTTCGGTATCGGCGTAGTCGTCCATCCCGAGACTGAAGTCGCTGAAGCTGCAGGTCTGGAAGGTCCAGGTGTTGCTGGTCGGGTTGCAGCATTCAGCAACCGTCGCCTCGCCGGTGCCGGGGGCGTCGTTGCAGTCGGCGACGGCGGTCGTGCAGGCTCCGGCCAGGTGGTCTCCGCAGGTATATTCGGGGGCGAAGCCGTTGGCGCCGAAGCGGACGCTGTTGCGGCGCAGAACGAGCCGATCTTCCTTGATTCTGGAGATCGAGACCGAACAGGTCAGCGAGTCGCAGTCGCCGTCCTCGTCGCAGGACGCGCCGTCGTCGGAGCCGCCGATGCAGGCGCCGACGTCGACGTTGCCGTCGCCGTCGCGGTCGTCCCAGTTGAAGGTGATCGCAACCGGCTGGCTGAAGGTCTGACCCTCGGGGCGCATCCGGGAGACTTGGACGTTGCCCAGGCGGAAGGCGGTCGACGTCTGTACCGGCCCGCCATCGGTGACGGTGATGGCGGTATCGCTATCGACGGCGCCGGGCGGGACCTCGACTTCGACCGTACCGTCGGGCGACGTGAAGCCGCCGCCGGTGGCGTCGACCGAGCCGCCGGTGGACCCGGCCGCGTCGCAGGTATTGGAGGAGTCCGCGGGGCACGGATCGCAGGCGTCGCCGCCGTCGTCGCAGCCCGCGCCCGAGTCGCTGCAGTCGGAGTTCGTCTGATTCGGGTTGAAGATGGTTGGGCAATTGTCGCAGAGGTCGCCGGTGCCGTCGTCGTCGCTGTCGGTGTGCAGGCACATCCCGGCGCCGTCACAGAAGTCGAGGGTGCAGGGGTCACCATCGTCGGTGCAGTCGGCTCCGGCCGGACTCGGGTCGGCGACGACGCAGTCGCCCAGTCCGTCGCATTCGCCTTGGCCGCCGCACGCGCTCGGACCGTCTCCGCAAAGCGTACTCAACGGTGCAGCTTCGCACATGGGCGAGCAGCAGTCGCCGTCGTCGAGATTGCCGTCATCGCAGTCCTCGACCGCTGCGGTCAGCCCGTCAGCGCAAATCCCGCCGCGGGCAAAGGCGATGTCTCGAGTATTGAAGCTTGCGATTCCGCCAAGGGTGTCATCGGTGGACCATGCAACCCCCCAATTGCCGAATCCGTCCGCGGCGACGCTCGGTGCCGGAGCATAGACAAAGATGAAGCCGCTTGGCGCGAGCTGAACAGGACTGCTCCAGCTCAGACCGCCGTCCATCGAAGACGCCAGCATCGCATGTTGGTCCGATTGATCACGGTGCCAGGTTGCGACCCAGTTGCCGGCTCCATCTGGAGCTATCGTCGGAGAGAAATCGAGCACATCGTCGGTTGCAGCATCTGAGTTGAGTGCACTCGGAGCACTCCAAGTCAGGCCGGCGTTCGTGGATCGAGAGTACAAAATGTCCCCCTCGCCACCGATCGTTCGGTTGAGGGTGGTGTTCGACTGCCAAGTAGCGATCCATGCGCCAGACCCGCCGTAGGAAATCTTGGGCGACCTATCGTCACTCGAGTCAGAAGTCGCGTTTGCATCGAGTGGCACCGGGGGGCTCCAGGTCAACCCCGCGTCGGTGGATCGCGATACAAGGATGTCGTTGTCCCAACTCGTGCTTCCGCCAAGACCATCATCGGAGTGCCATACGGCAATCCAATTGCCGTAGTCGTCCGCTGCGATGCTTGGAGCGAAATCATCGCCGGAGTCCGAGGCCGCATTCGAGTTCAGGCTGGTGGGGACGCTCCAGCTGAGGCCATCGTCGGTCGATCGGGAGACGAGGATGTCTTGATCATCTCCGATCGTGTCACCTAGATTGTTGTCGGACCCCCAAACAACGACCGCATTGCCGCTCGCATCGCGGGCAATCTGCGGGTAGTCCGCACGTGCTCTATCCGTATCGAGGGCGGACGGTTGGCTCCAGGTCGCGCCGAAATCTGTCGAGCGGGCGACCATCGTGTCGGATTCAAGACCAACGCCACCCAAGGCAGTGTCGGACGCCTGCCACACCGCAATCCACACGTTGGTGTCGCCGATCGCGATGTCGGGAGTCTGGTCGTAGTCCGTGTCCGAGCCGGCATTGACGTTGAAGGCTGCCGGGGGGCCCCATGTGGCACCTGCATCGGATGATTGCGACACCAGAATGTCAAGGTCGCTACCGATGGTTCCTCCGAGCGTGTCGTACGAACTCCAAGCGGCTAGCCAATTTCCGGGCCCCCCGGTCGCAACGAGTTCCGGTGAAACATCGTGCCCGCCGTCGAGAGCCGCGTTGGCGTTGAGTGGTGCGACTTCGCTCCAGGTGAGTCCGGTGTCGGTTGAGCGGGACATCAAGATGTCGTCATCCGCGCCGATTGTTCCCCCTATATTGCTCGGTGATCGCCATGCGGCTAGCCAGTTTCCGCTACCGTCCACGCTGACGTGCGGTGCGGTGCGATCCCAGTATCTGGGGGTCGGATAGGAGTCGAGAGATACGGCTGGAGTCCAGGTCTCGCCCGCGTCCACGGAACGCGCCACCAGAATACTCAGAGTGTACGAGGTGTACGAGGACGGCTCTACGTAGATGTAGGATTCCCATACGGCGACCCAGGTGCCTGCGCCATCGGTGGTGAGCCTTGGTGCGATGTCCGGATCACCTTGGTCGTCAGTGCTCGCGTTGGAATTCAGTGCACTGGCCGGGCTCCAGGTCAGACCACCATCGGTCGATCGTGACACAAGGATATCGGAATCGCTGCCTATCGTTCCCGACAGGCTGTCTTGGGAACCCCAGGCTACGAGCAGAGTACCTGTTCGGTCGGTTGCGATGTGCGGCTGCAGGTTGGTTTCGGAGAAACCCGCAGTATAGAGAGGTGTCGGATGGCTCCAATTCAGACCTGCATCGTCAGACTTGGAAACCATGATCTGGTCGTTGCTAAAGCCGTGAAACTCGGTAGAGAGCCAGACTGCTACCCAGCTTCCGGCCCCATTGGTCACCACGCTTGGTGACCGGTCGTAGAGATCGATCCCGGAGCCTGAGAAGACGAAAGGAACACCCCAAGTGAGGCCGGCGTCGTCGGATCGAGAGGCCATAATGAGGCGATCGTTGACGGAGGCACCTGTTTGGGCACTCCAGAGCGCGAGACAGTCGCCTGCTGCGTCCGCAATCACATTGGGCTTGCCATAGTCCGTGTACGACGCAGCGTACGTGCCAATAGATACCGGGCCGCTCCAGCTCGAGCCGGAGTCAGTCGAACGGGACACTAGAACGTCTGCATCGTACGAACTGGGACCGTTCGCTCGAGAGGATTCCCATACCGCAAGCCAGGTCCCGCCCCCGTCATAGGTGATCTCCGGCGCATAGTCTTCGGCGTCATCGCTTTCAGCCGCGGACGTAAGCGCCTGCGGTAAGCTCCAGGTTAGTCCAGCATCGAACGATCGAGCTACGAGAATGTCGCGATCGTAGTCGATCGCACCGCCAAGGCTATCCGTCGAGCTCCATACGGCGATCCAAGTGCCTCCGGCGTCGTGGGCAATCGAGGGGTTGCGATCTTGGCCCGTGTCTGACGCAACGATCGTATTCGAGACGATCGTCGGTGGGTCGAACTTGAGCGTGCCTGTAGGAGTGCAGAGGTTGTTCGGGTCGCCTGGGCAGACGTCGCAGGCATCGCCGCCGTCGCTGCAACCGCCGTTGCCGCCACTGCAGTCGGAGTTGGCCTGGCTCGGGTTGAAGATGCCCGGGCAGTTGTCGCAGCCGTCGGCGGTGCCGTCGCCTTCGTTGTCGCTGCCGTCGTGGGTGCAAACGCCGGCGCCGTCGCAGTAGTCGCGCGTGCAGGCGTCGCCGTCATCGCTGCACGGCGTCGCCGCCCGGTCGAAGCAAGAGTCGCTGGTTTCTTGACAGGTGTTGCACTCGCTCCCTGAGCAGGGATCGCCGGCGTGAACTGAGCACGAGCCGCCACCACAGGTGTCGGCGCCGTTGCAGAACAAGCCGTCGTCGCAGGGATTGCTGTTGTTCTCATGCGAACAGACACCCGCTTGGCATTGGTCGTTGGTACATTCGTTGCCGTCATCGCTGCAGGGCGTGCCGTTGGGCTGAATCGGATCATCGCAGACGCCTGTGGCGGGATCACACGTACCGGCCAAATGGCAGTCGTCGAGGGCGGTACAGACGACCGGGTTCGAGCCGACGCAGGTCCCGGCCCCGTCGCACTGGTCGATCTGGGTGCACAGGTCGCCGTCATCACAGGTCCCCGTTTCGAACTCGCACGTCGCTGAGCAGCAATCGCCGTCGTCGGTGTTGCCGTCATCGCATTGCTCGTTACCATCGAGCGAACCATCGCCGCATTCGGCGAACCTGCCGTGGGCAAAGAAGATATCCCCAACACCCTGGCTGGTTTGGCCAGCGAGGTCATCCGTGGATCGCCATACGGCCAGCCAGTTGCCGTCGACGCCGACTCCGATTCGACAACCGCCGTCGCTACCTGAGTCCGATGCGGCGCTCGAATTGAGGGCGCCGCGGGCAGTCCAGGTAGTTCCGTTGTCGGAGGATACTGCCATCAAAACGTCGTAGTCAGTCCCGATCGTTCCGCCCAATTCGTCGTTGGAGTCCCACACGGCAATCCAGGTTCCTGAATCGTCCACGCTGACGTCCGGGGATTCGTCGCTTCCTACATCGTAGGCGGCATTCGAGTTGATGACGGTAGGTGCTGTCCATGTGGCACCTGCGTCCGTTGAGCGCGCGGCAAAGATGTCGTTGTCGGCCCCGAGGACGCCATCGAAGTCATCGTTCGAAGACCAGACCGCGACCCAGGTTCCGTTGCCATCGGTAGTAACACCGGGAAATCGATCGTCCCCCGAATCGGATCCCGCGTTGGTACCAAGTGGCCGGACCGTACTCCACGACACACCGTCGTCAGTAGATCGCGCGACCAGCACATCGTTATCCGCACCGATCGTGTCGCCAAGCGTGTCGTCGGAAAACCAAACGACCACCCAATTGCCGGCTCCGTCGGTACTCAATCGGGGTTCGTAGTCGTCGCGTGTGTCGGACGATGCGTTCGAGTTCAGTGACTCAGGGGCGCTCCAGTTCTCCCCGTCGTCGCTCGAGCGGGCTACGAGGATGTCTGCGTCACTTGAAAAGAGGGGGCCCTCCCAGACGACGAGCCAATGGTTAGCGCCTGCAGCACTTACCTGTGGATTGTAGTCCGAATCGGTATCCGTATCGGCATTGCTGTTGAGGGGCTGCGGGAAAGTCCATGAGGCTCCATTGTCGGTGGAGCGCACGAATAGGATGTCGTCGTCCAACCCGATTGTTCCGCCAAGATCGTCGTCGGATTCCCATACAGCGATCCAATTGCCGTCGCTGTCGGTGCTAACCGATGGTTCCCTGTCGTTGGCAACATCTGTGGTTGCGGTTGAATGGAGGGGCTGGGGTGCGCTCCATGTGGTGCCGTCGTCGTTCGAGTGCGCCACGAGGATGTCTGGGTCGG
>CALJUJ010000380.1 GCA_937975525.1 uncultured bacterium | reverse complement strand
GTTCAGCCGGCCATGGTCAGGCCGCCGCTGACGCTGAGCACCTGGCCGGTGACGAAGTCGGCGTCGGGGGAAACGAAGAAGGCGACCGCGCCGGCGACGTCGTCCGGAACGCCGAGACGACGGAACGGGATCGAGCGTTTGATCGCCTCGATGACCGCCGCGCCCTTGGGCCCCTTGGTGATCGATGCCAGCAGCGGCGTCTCGGTGGGGCCGGGGCAGACGACGTTGACGTTGATGCGGTGTCGCGCGTGCTCGCGGGCGATCGTCTTGGCGAACGAGATGAGACCGCCCTTGCACGCAGCGTAGACGGCCTCGCCGGTGCTGCCGACGCGAGCGGCGTCGGACGAGATGTGGACGATCTTGCCGCCGCCGGCCGCGATCATTCCATCGAGCGCGGCACGCGTGCAGTGGATCGCACCGCGCAAGTTGATGTCGATGACTCGGTCCCAGAGCTCCGGGGCGTTGTCGACGAACGGCTCGACGCGGTCCCAGCCCGCATTGTTGACGAGGCTGTCGACCCGCCCGAGCGTGGCGGCGATCGAGTCGACGGCGCTGCGCACGGCGGAGAAGTCGGTAACGTCGGCGACGAAGGCGGCTGCTGAGCCGCCCTGCTCGCGCACCGCGGCGACGCTGGCGGCAGCAGCGTCGCCATCGAGGTCGACGACGGCGACACGGGCTCCGTCGGCGGCGAGCCGGAGGGAGATCGCCCGCCCGATGCCGCCGCCGGCTCCGGTGACGAGGGCCGTGCGGCCGGCGAGAATTGCTTGTTGGGGCTTCACCCGCGCGGGGCCGATCAGCCGCGGTGGACGATCAGGCCGTGCGTCGGGTCGTACGGGGAAACGGCGATGGTGACGTGGTCGCCCGGGATCACCTTGATGTGAAAGCGGCGCAGGCGACCGCTGATGCGGGCGACGAACTCTTTGCCGTTGTCGCCTTTGATGCGGAAGTGACCGCCCGCGAGCAGCTCGGTGACCGTGCCGGGAATCTGCAGCAGGTCGTCCTTGGCCATTAGCGGTCTCCGATGCGGCTCCGGCTGCGGGCGGCCTGACGACGGCGGCGGCGAATCGCCTCGCGCTGCTTGCGGCGCTTGCGATCGCCCGGCTTCTCGTAGTGCTCGCGACGCTTGAGGTCCTTCAGCAGGCCCTCTTTGATCACGAGCTTCTTGAAGATCTTCAGAGCCACGTCCATGCCGCGGTCGCCGACGATCACCGTGAGTGCCGGCAGCTTGCCGCGCGGCGAGCGCTCGCGCCGCTCCGTCGGTAGATACTCGCCTTCAGCCATACAATCCTGTCTCCTTCGTCGATCGTTGCCTGGATTCGCCCCGGCGATGCGTGGCCGCGACGGTAGGTGCGGGCTGCGCCCCTACAAAAACCCGGGTCCTAGCAACTTACGCCCGGCCTGTCCAGGCGGCGAGCATCCGAACGCCGCCGCTGCGCCGTGGTCGGTACCGCCGACCGAGCCACCATGGTACACCTACGATAATGGGTTCTCTGTTCGCGCTGTTCGTCGTCGTGCCTGCCGTCGAGCTGGCCCTCCTGATCGAGATCGGCCGGCGCATCGGCACGCTCGAGACCATCCTGCTGATCTTCGCGACGGGGGCCCTCGGGGCCGCCCTGGCGCGGCAGCAGGGCCTGCGCGTCCTGCGCCAGGTTCAGATCGACTCGGCTGCTGGCCGCATGCCTGCCGACGCCCTCGTCGACGGCGTTCTCATCCTCGTCGCCGCGGCCCTCCTGGTCACGCCGGGCGTCCTCACCGATGCCTTCGGCTTCGCCTGCCTGGTGCCGGCGACCCGCGCCCTCCTGCGCCGCCGCCTGCAGCGCTGGCTCTCCCGTCGTGTGCAGCAGGGCGATGCGCATGTGGACTTTCGCGTCACGTCGGGGCAATGGGAAACGCGTTCGGGACCGGTGTACGACGTCACGCCGGAACCTCCATCCCAGCAACGCGCGCATGAAGACCCGTCGAAGGTTGCCACCGCGAAATCCGAAGGAGCCTGACATCGTGCCCGCCTCGCCCACCCTTCCCCCCATGGCATCGGTCGCCGCCGCCTTGCTCCTGTCGGGGTGCGCGACGCTCGGCGCGCCCGATGCGGTAGCGACGTTCGCCTCGCGATCGGTCGAGTGCAGCGAGCTTCAGGCGTATGCCCGCGAGCAGGGCGACGCCGACGCCACCGCGAGCGATCTCGTCGAGCGGTACGTCGTCGACCAGATGCTGGCGGCCGAAGCGCGCCGCATCGGCCTGGCCCGCGACCCGGAAACCGTGGGAAGGATGCGCGCCGCCCGCCGCGACACCCTCCTCGAAGCCAGCGAAGCGCAGCTGGCCGGCGACCTGACGGTCTCCGAAGAGGACGTGGCCGCGCTCTACGAAGCGCGCGCGAACGATCTCAATCGACCGGAACAGGTCGTCACCCGCATCATCCTCCGCAAGCTGCCCGCGAACGCATCGCGCCGCGCGGTCGCGGCCGAGGCCGAACGGCTACGCGACGTTCAGGCGCAGTTCTTGTCGGGAGTCGCGTTCGCCGACCTGGCGGTTCAACACAGCGAGCACCCTTCCGCGAGCATCGGCGGCACCATGGAGCCCTGGGCCCGCGGTGAGGTCGACCCGGCCCTCCAGCGTGTAGTCGATGGGCTCGAGCGGGGCGAGGTCAGCGGCGTGGTTCGCCTGGCGGACGGCCTAGCGCTCATCCTGCTCGAAGACAGTCTGACCGCGCGAAAGGTGCCCTTTGCCGACGTCGCGGTCGAGTTGCGCGGCGAGCTGCTCGG
>CALJUJ010000379.1 GCA_937975525.1 uncultured bacterium | reverse complement strand
GAGGAACGAAAAGAACCGCAGTCCGAACACGGCTTCCGCGGAGAGGCGCGTGCGGTTCACGTCGCTACCTCGGCTTGTCGTCTTCGCGGTCGTAGATCGCTTGCGCAAAGCAGCGTTCGAGTGCTTCGCTCACGGCGCTGTCGCGGGTCGACCCGAAATGCTTGCGCCATTGGCGTAGGGGAATGATCGCCTTCGCCATCGACCGGTGCCCGCCGGCACGCCCGACCTTGACGAACAGCCGGCGCACGAGCTCACCGGCGCTGCGGACGTAGCCCGGGTTGCGCACGCTCATCACGACGGCGTCTTCGTACTTCCCGGAGACGACCACCCACTCGGTGCTCTCGAACTGCATGCAGAAATCCGCCAGCTGGGGAATCATGTCCTCGCGATCGACGGTGCCGATGTGCAACGTGAGCAGCTCGCGGTGCTTGCGAATGCGCGGCAGCACGCGCGCCAGGAACCCGGCGAACGACATCGGCAGCTCCGGGCGTTCGATGCGACGCATCGTGTTGTAGTTGGTCAGCGGATAGAGCGCCATGAACGCGCGCAGATCGGCGGGTCCGGTCTCGCGGTTGAGCATCAGCGTGTCGCTCTTGATGCCGTAGAGGAGCGCGGTGGCGAGGCGCTGGCTGACGTCGCAGCCGCTGGCCTCGAGGTACTCCACCAGAATCGTCGAAGTCGCGCCGTAGCTGGTGCGCAAGTCGCAATAGGGGACGTCGACGTTCTCGACCCTGGGGTGGTGGTCGATCACGATCTCGGCGTGCGGCAGGCGCTCTCCGAAATACGGTGGCTGGACGTCGAGCAGAGCGATGCAGGGAAACGATCGCAGCGTCTCGGTGGTGGCGATCTCGACGCCGACGTCGAGAAGCCGCAACATGGCGAGGTTCTCGGCACGGGTCGTGCGGCCGAACGCGAACAGGGGCGTGGTCGAACGGTTGCGTCCCATCACCGTGCGCAGCGCGATGGCGCTGGCGACGCCGTCGGGATCGGGGTCGTCCTGCAGCAGCAGCGCGACGCGGTCGTGCTTGTCGGATAGCTCGCGCAGGCGCCGCACGCGCTCGCGGTTGGCGTCGGCATCGACCTCGTAGGTGCTCGGATTGACGAGTTGCATGGGACAACGGTGCTGGCGCACCGCCGTGCGGGCGCTCTAGCGGTGGCTCAGTCCGCCTTCGCCGGATCGGGCACCGCTGCGTCGGTGCGGCTGAGCTGGCGGCTGATTTCCTGCGCGTGGAGCTGCGATTCGATGCGCGTGAACAGCTCGCGCTTGTTGATCGGCTTGGTGAGGAACTCGCTCACGCCGAGCATCATGCCCTGGGAACGTGTGTCCATGTCGTCACGCGCCGTCAGCAGCATGACGGGAATCTGGCTGAGCTCGGCGTCGGCCCGCAGCTGCTCGCAGACCTGTAGCCCGTCCATCTCGGGCATCATCACGTCCAGGAGAATGACGTCGACCGGATCCTCGCGCAGGATGCGAAGTCCTTCGGCGCCGCGCAGCGCACTCCGGCAGGCGTAGCCTTCGCGTTCGAGCATCCGCGTCAGGATCTCGACCGCGTGTGGATCGTCGTCGACGATCAGAATCCGGCCCTTGCTCATGGTCATCGCCTTCCGGCCAATTGGGGCACGTCAGTAGACGAGCCCCTCCGGCGCTCCCGACTGCGTCTCTTTCCTGCGCAGTTTGGCGACTAAGGTCGTTCTCTTCAACCCCAGAAGTCGAGCCGCCGCTTGCTTGTTGCCCTTCGTCCGTCGCAGCGCCTCGTCGATGAGACGGTGCTCGAACTCCTCCACGGCCTGATTCAGATTGATCCCTTCTTCCGTCAGCTGCGGCCGCGGGATCTTCTTGTCGGAAATGAAAGAGCGTACGTTTGCCGGCAGGGCATCGACGTCGATCACGCCATCCTCGGAGAGGATCACCATGCGCTCGATCAAGTTCTCCAACTCGCGGACGTTGCCGGGCCAGTCGTACTCCCACAGGTGCACCATGGCGTCGGGCGACACTTGCGCCGGCTGGCTCGGGCGCTGCTGGTTGTGCTTCTCGAGGAAGTGGGTGACCAGCGCCGGAATGTCGGAACGACGCTCGCGCAGCGGCGGGACCACGATCGGAATCACCTGCAGGCGGTAGAACAGGTCCTCGCGAAAGCGGCCCTTCTCGACCTCGGTCGCCAGATCGCGGTTGGTCGCGGCGATGACGCGCACGTCGATGTGGACGGTGCGCTCGGCGCCCACGGGGCGAATCTCGCGCTCCTGCAAGACGCGCAGGAGCTTGACCTGCAGGGCCGGCAGCATTTCGCCGATCTCGTCGAGGAAGATCGTGCCGCCGTTGGCCAGCTGGAAGAGGCCCATGCGACTGTTCACGGCACCGGTGAATGCGCCCTTCTCGTGGCCGAAGACCTCGGCCTCCAACAGGTCGGGGGGGATGGCGCCACAATTGACGGCGATGAACGGGTTGGGTTCGCGGCGACTCTCACGGTGGATGAAGCGAGCGAGCAGTTCCTTGCCCGTGCCGCTCTCGCCCATCAGCAAGACCGTGGAGTCCGTCGGCGCTACCCGTTTCGAGATGCTGAGAATCTTCTGCATCACCGGGTGCGAACCGCGTATGAATACGTTGTCTGCGCTGGTGCCCATCGTTACGAGTGTCAAAAAATTAACACCCGTTGGCTTGCGGGGTCAAGCGCTCGCGAGGCTGCCGGCGGCCACCTGAATCCATCGTCAGGCCAGTGACTTGCTCGGCTCGCTGGCGGCGCCCGCTAGGCCTCGCCTGCGCACCTCTGTGCTTTCGCCTTGCGACGTTGGTACAAGCATCCGCATGCAACGTATCGACGATCGCCGCCCCGCCGAACTGCGTCCCGTGCGCATTCACACCGACTACGTTCGCCATCCGGATGGCTCCGCCCTGATCGAGATGGGCGATACGCGCGTTCTATGCACAGCCAGTGTCGAAGAATCCGTTCCTGCGTTTCTGCGCGACAGCGGGCGTGGTTGGGTCACCGCCGAGTACGGCATGCTGCCCGGTTCGAGCCAGCCGCGCATCGCCCGCGAGGCCGCCAAGGGCAAAGTCGGAGGCCGCACCCAGGAGATCCAACGCCTGATCGGACGCAGCCTGCGCGCCGTCGTCGACATGGCCGCGCTCGGGCAACGGACCATCTGGATCGACTGCGACGTGCTGCAGGCCGACGGCGGTACCCGCACGGCGTCGATCACGGGGGCGTACGTCGCGCTCTCGCTGGCACTGCAGCGACTGCGCGAGCGGGGCGTGATCGAGGGTAGCCCCCTCACCGGATCGGTCGCCGCCGTCAGTGTCGGCGTCGTCGACGGCACGGCGTTGCTCGACCTCTGCTACGACGAGGACTCGCGCGCCGAGGTCGACATGAACGTCGTCGCCACCGGGGCGGGCGCGTTCATCGAGGTACAGGGCACCGCCGAGGGCGCGCCGTTCGCGCGGTCGCAGCTCGATGCGCTGGTGTCTCTCGCCCTCGACGGAATCACCCAGCTCGGCGCCGCCCAACGCGCGGCGCTCGGGGCGGATTGAGGGCGGCGGGGTGAACGCCACGGCGCCGCGCCCGATCGTCGTCGCGGCGACGACGAACGCGAGCAAGCTGCGCGAGTTGCGGCGCCTCCTCGCCGACACGGGAGTCGAGGTGTGGTCACT
>CALJUJ010000378.1 GCA_937975525.1 uncultured bacterium | reverse complement strand
GCCTCGAATCGCTCCGGCACGCGCACCGTCGTGCCGTCCGCGAGCACGACCTCGAACCCGACCGGCGGATGCAACGTCAGCGTCGGACGCCGAACTTCCGCGAACAACGCCGACACACCACTCGAGCCAATCGCCTTCGTCGACGGCCGACCCCGTCGGACCCGATCGTCACCGATCCCCAGTCGCTTGCGCCACCGGTACAGCGTCTTCGCCGCCAGACCTTCGTGCGCCGCGAACCGCGCGATCGGCTCACCGCCTAGCACCCACTTCTCCAGCACATCGCGCATCTCGCGCTCACGCGCCGCTTGGTCTCGGAACCTTGCCATCGCTTACCTCCGGGCGAGCATCATCGCCTGGGGCCCTGGCTCACGAGTAGGTGTGGTTGGTCGCCCGCTTACAATATTTGCTAATATGCGGCTGGACCTCGGTGGACACCTGAAAACCGGCCAGTCGTGGACGGGTCAAAACCGGCCAGTTGAGGCCGCGAGACGCGAGGTTGTTTAGTCCTTCGTCTCCTTGCGGCGCAAGGCCGTGTGTTCCTTCATGCGCCAGCTCTTCGGTCCGCAGTGCAGGACGTGGCCGTGGTGCAGCAGGCGGTCGAGCATAGCGGTGACAGCCGGGGTGTCGCCGAGTAGCTTGCCCCAGTCGTCGACGGGTCGGTTCGAGGTAAGCAGAGTCGAGGCGCGGCCGTGGCGGCGCATGATCAGCTCGAGCAGATCCTCGGCGGCGTTGACCGGGAGCTTGCGCATGCCGAGATCGTCGATGATCAGCAGCGGCACGCCGGTAAAGGCTTCCATCAGCTCCTTGCGTTCGCCGGCGAGGGTGGCGTCGACGATCTCCTCGAGCAGGACGTACGCTTCGCGGTAGAGCACCTTGTAGCCCTGCAGGATGACGGCGTGGCCGATGGCCTGCGCGAGATGGCTCTTGCCGGTCCCGGGTGGGCCGAGGAAGAGCGCGTCCTGCCGTTCGGCGACGAAACGGGCGGTAGCGAGCTCGTAGACGAGGTGGCGGCTCATCTTCCTGTTGAAATCGAAATCGAAGGTGTCGAGCGTCCTGGCGGCGTCGCGGAAGGCGGCTTGCTTGCGACGACGCTCGAGCAGGCGATCGGTGCGACGCGTGAGTTCGTCCTGGACGAGCACGCTGACGAGATCGAGGTGGGCCATGCGTTCGGCACGGGCCTGCTGCAGGCGGGTTTCGAGGGTGGCGGCCATGCCGCCGAGACGCAGCTTCTTCAGCGCGCTCGCGAGTTCGACGAGATTCATGGGATCTCCTCCGTGGAAACGGTTGGCGCGATCAGGTCGCGGTAGTGGGTGAGGTCGCGGATCAGCGGATCGATGTGCTTGAGCGAGAGCATCGGCCGCGGCCGGCGCTCGAGGTAGCGTTTGACGAAGCGGTAGGTCGGCGTGCCGAGATCGCAGGCAGCGCGACAGGCGTCGACGAGTTCGTCCACGCCATACTTGCGGGCGAGCGCCAGGATGCCCTGAATGCGCCGGACTCCGCGCTGGCCGTCGAGATCGTGGATGCGCCGACACACGGCCCCGACGGCGACACCGAGGCGTGCGCTACGCTCGAGCAGGTCGCGCGTGGTCGGCGGCACGTGTTTCGGCCGATCGGTCTCGGCGGTGCGGTAGCGTCCGGGGAGTTCGCGCAGGTGCTCGCGCAGCAATTCGCCGGTGTGGCGATCGAGAATGCGTACGTGCTTGTCGTCCCACTGCACCTGGACGCAGCGGCCGATGTATCCGGGTGGCGCGGAGTAGTAGCCCCGCTCGACCTCGACGTGATTGTCGAGATGCACACTGCGCTCGCCATACCGGTAGAAGCGGAAGGGCTCGGTCGGCAGCGGCTGCAGATGCGTCAGCTCCTCGGCGAACATCGCAGCGACTTGGCGCTTGGTGGTGCC
>CALJUJ010000377.1 GCA_937975525.1 uncultured bacterium | reverse complement strand
CGTTCCTCGACTCGCTGCCTGGCCGGATCGACACGGAGCCGTTCGCCGACGACGTGTTGCTGACGACCGCCGACGTACAGCTCGTGTCCGACACGGTCTTCGTGGGCGGCGCCTACGGCCTGACCGATCGCGTCGACGTCGGCGCGGGTTTCACCGTCAGCCGGGTACGCTTCGAAGGCAACGTGCGTTCGGAGATCCGCGAGCGGAGCGACCTCGGCCGGCGTGGCGACGCCGTGTTCGTGCTCGATCCGCCCGCAACCGAGCGGTTCTGTGAGGTCGGCGGAGCCAAGGATCAACGCTGCGTGACCAGCTCGTTCGACGAAACGCGGAGCGGCTTCGGCGACGTCTATCTCCGCGGCAAGTGGCAGTTCGCGCGCACCGCCATTGCCGACCTCGGCGCGTCGACGACCGTGACGATACCCACCGACGGGGCCGATGACTTCCTCGGTTTCGACGAGCCCACGTGGACGCCGCGGCTGATCGCCTCACGCCGGTTCGACGCCCTGTCGCTGCATGCCAATCTCGGTTACTCGGTGCGGACCGGCGACGACGTCGGGCAGCTGCAATGGATCCTGGGCAGCGAGATGCGTGCGCTCGAATGGATGACGCTCGGCGCCGATTTCCTCGGCGGGCACGAGGAAGATCGCGATGGCATCAGCGACGACGTCGTGCAGGTGGCGCTGGGCTTCAAGGTGAACCCGTTCGGCCAGGCGGTCGTCGCCGCCAACGTACAGCTACCGCTGAATCGCGATGGGCTGCGCGCCGACGCGATCTACACGGTGCAGGTCGAGCAAACGTTCTGAACGCGTGGTCGGCCGAGGCTCAGAAGCCCCAGGAGAAGCCCATGTTGAGGTGGTGCGTCGAGGAGTCCAGGCTCAGCCTCGCCTTGGAGTCGAAGCCGAACATCTCGTCGGTGTAGTCGGGCGAGAACCACGTGTAGCGGTACTCGCTGAAGATGCCGAGGCCGCCGATCAGCCCGAGGCGCACACCCCCGCGCACGTCGGCGCCCACGTCGACCTGCGTATCGTTGAACAGTCCGAGGTCGAGCTCGCTCCACACCGCGCTCGGGCCGACGCCGACGTATGGCTGCACGCGACCGCCGGGGAACTCCTCGGACGGAAGCATGCGCAGACGTGCCATCAGCAACACGCTGATGGGAACGAAATTGTGATCGGCGTTGCCGAGCTTGCCGAAGACGCCCGAGGCATCGAGCGCCAGGCCCAAGTCGATCGGTGGATCGAAGGAGTGCCAGTAGCCGACGCGGGCGCCGCCGGCGACCTCGCCGGAGTCGTCGAGATCGCCGAAGAGTACGATCGAGAAGGGTTCGTCGGCGCGCAGGTCGATGTCCTCGCCGCGGAAGAACGGCGCTCCGAGGTAGGCGTCGATCTGCCACTGCGCGAGCGCGGGCGCCGCGGACAGAGCTACGCAGGTCAGGGCCGCGCCGAGCAGGCGCAGGAATCCCCAGCCCTCCCCGCCGGACAATGGTCGTCGCTCGTGCTGTCGCCGCATGCTCCGCCTCCTTCCCGATCGATCCAGCAATTACAAGCCTTTACAACCATGGTCAAGGCGAAGTGCGAGGTCGTTGCGTTGTCGGGCCGAGGCTCGCCGCCGCGCGCTCGGGCACGTGCCAGCTGCCGCCGATCGCCATCACCTCGATCCCGTCCATCGTCGCGCCCGCTTCTTCCACGGCCCGCCGTAGGGCTTTCGGCGCTTCGTCGACGGGCTCGTGGGTGAGGTCGAACGTCCCCCAGTGCATCGGCAGCATGAAGCGCGCGCCGAGATCGAGGAAGGCACGGTAGGCTTCCGCCGGGTCCATGTGCTGCTCGCGCATGAACCAACGCGGCTCGTAGGCGCCGATCGGCAGCATCGCCACGTCGATGGGCCCGAAACGGCGGCCGAACTCGGCGAAGCCGTGAAAGTAGCCGGTGTCCCCGGCGAAGTAGTAACGATAGTCCCCGGATTCGAGGAGCCAGGAGCACCACAAGGTCTCGTTGGTCCCCTGGCCGATCCGCCGCGACCAGTGCTGCGCGGGCAGACACGTCATCGTCCAACGCCCGTGGCGGGCGCTCTCCCACCAGCCGAGCTCGACGACGTTGTCGCGCCCCCGGGCGCGGAACCAGTCGGCCAGGCCGAGCGGCACGAACCATCGTACCGACGGCGCCAACGTATCGACGGTGTAGGCATCGAGATGGTCGTAGTGGTTGTGCGAAACGACCGCCAGCGCGTCGTCGGGAACCGCCTCGATCGGTACCCCCGGCGGAAAATACCGCGCCGGGACGAGCGCGCGGTGTCCGAAGTGCGGATCGGTGAGAACGACGTCGTCGCCGTCGTGGATCGCGAACGTCGCATGCCCGACCCAGGTGATCCGCGCCGAGTTCTGGCGCCCGGCCAGGTCGGCGCCGCTGTTGGCGACGACCTCGACCTGCGGAGCCGCGCTCTTGTCGTAGGGATTGCGGGTCAGCATCCAACGCACCAGGTCCAGCGCGCCCTTGGAGAAAGGCCGCCAGGGGGTCTCGAAGTAGCCGTCGCGTCGGTACGGCGCGTAGAGGCTGGCAGCGTCGTCGGCGCCGGGATCGTAGGGGCGTGGTTCCGGGTAGGGTAGGCAAGCCATGGCGACGACAGCGAGCGCGATGAGGAGCGTGCGTCTCACGTCTAGAGACTACGCGCTGCCGTGGTCGTTGCAATCGCTCGGGAGAGACCCTTCACCGGGGGATCTCGTGCGCGATGCGTCGAGCCGTCGAGCGTGGATGGCGCGGCGACCCTGCGAGGAGTGTCCCGTCGCGAAGTGGATCGCGCCGACCCTCGCTAGTCTTTGCGGTTCATCGAGCGGACGCGGGCGACGATCTCGCGCATGACCTCGACGGCGAAGAAGGGGGTCTGTTGAACGAGGAACACGAAGCGCTTCTCGTCGATGGGCACCAGCTTGCTGTCGCTGCACGCGACGACGGTGGCGCTGCGCGCGCCCCCGTCGATGAGCGCCATCTCGCCGACCAGGCGGCCGCTGCCGAGCGTGTCGACGAGTCTGTCGCCGACGCGCACCTCGACCTCGCCTTCCTTGACGACGAACATGCGGTCGCCCACATCGCCTTCGCGGAAGACGACGTCACCGGCGCGGAACTCCTCGAAGTCCTCCGATTTCAGAAACAGGGCCAGGTTCGCCATCCTGCAGTGCTCCTCCTGATCGCTCCGGGCATGCTGCCGCGCCCGGGGATTTGCGCAAGCGAATTCGTCTCCTGCCCGCCACTTCGATTCCCCTTCCGGTGCGAGTGCCGTCCGGTAGTGTCTCACTTTGATTTCAATCGCGAGGAACGGGGACAGGCCCCATTGCCGCGTAGCGGCCCGAAGGGTGCTTGCGCACAATGGGGCCTGTCCCCTTCGATTCGCCCACGCGCACGAGAATCAAACCGAGGCACGCGCGGCCATGGGGACTGTCCCCGCTCGTCGTGCTCGACATCGACAGGATCCACCACCTGCCGCCCGCGTCACGTTGTGCGCGCTGATCGATTGTGCTCAAACTCCCAGCTTCGGACAGCCCGACCCATCCCGAGGAGGTATCGTTCCATGAGAGTGCTACTGGCGATCGCCGTGTCGTGCATGCTCGCCAACGCGGCGTGGGCGCAGAGCCCCAAGATCGGCTACGTCAACCTGCAGGTCGCCCTCAACGAGTCGACCAAGGGCAAGCAGGCGAAGGACAAGTTCAAGCGGGAGGTCGAGAAGCTGCAGGGCGGGCTGGAGAAGCAGCGCGACGCCATCGAGTCGCTCAAGAACCAGCTCGAGAAGAAGGCCAGCGTCATGAAGGAGAGCGAGCGCGTCTCGCTCGAGGACGAGTACCGCCGCAAGCTGCGCGACTTCGAGCGCGCCTACAAGGACTCCCAGGCCGACCTGCAGCGCAAGGACAACGAGCTCACCGCCGAGATCCTCGGCCAACTCCAGGAAGTCGTCGTGCGCTACGGCGAGAGCCAGGGCTATACCTTGATTCTCGAGACCACGAGCAGCGCCGTCCTCTACGGGTCGCAGGACTCCGACCTGACCGAAGCGATCATCAAGGAGTACGACCGCTCCTCGCGCTGAGGACGGCCGCGCCGGCGCGATGAGCGGCTTCGATCACCAGGAGATCGCGGCGCTGCTGCCGCACCGCTACCCGTTCCAGTTCGTCGATCGCGTGCTCGAGTTCGAGGACGGCGTGCGCATCGTCGCCCTCAAGAACGTCTCCCTGAACGAGCCGTACTTTCCCGGTCACTTCCCCGATCTCCCCGTCATGCCCGGCGTGCTCATCTGCGAGGCTCTCGCGCAGGCAGGCGGGCTCCTGGTCTATCGCTCGAAAGGGGGCCTGCCGGAAGATTCCGTCGTCGCGCTCACCGGCATCGAGAAGGCGCGCTTCCGTCGCCCCGTGCTGCCGGGCGACCAGCTCCGCCTGGAGGTCGCTCTCGTGCGCAGCCGCCGTCCGCTGTGGAAGATGTCGGGGCGCGTGCTGGTCGACGGCAAGCTCGTCGCCGAAGCCGACTTCTCCCTGACCGAGACGCGCACCGACACCGCGAGGGTGCGGTGACCACCGATGTGCACCCGACCGCCGTCGTCGCCGCCGGCGCCGAGCTCGCTGCCGGCGTGGTCGTCGGCCCGTACGCGATCGTCGGCGGCCACGTGCGCATCGGCGCCGGAACACGCGTCGGCGCCCACGCCGTCGTCGACGGTCGGACGACGATCGGCGAGAACAACACCATCTTCCACCATGCGTCGGTCGGCGCGGTGCCGCAGGACCTCAAGTTCCACGGCGAGGACAGCGTTCTCGAGATCGGCGATCGCAACGTGATCCGCGAGTTCGCGACGCTTCACCTCGGCACGGAAAACGGCGGCATGGTCACCCGCATCGGCGACGCCAATCTGGTCATGAACTACGCGCACGTCGGACACGACTGCATCCTCGGCGATGGCAACATCCTCGCCAACGGCGCGCAGCTCGGTGGCCACGTGACCACGCAGGACTTCGTCCGCGTCGGCGCCCTCGCCGGCGTGCACCAGTTCGCCCGCCTCGGGGAAGGGGCGATCGTCGGCGCCGGGGCGATGGTGTCGCAGGACATCCCGCCCTACTGCACCGCGAGCGGCGACCGCGCCCGGCTCTTCGGTCTCAACCTCGAAGGCCTCAAACGCATGGGCAAGACGGCAGACGCCGTCACCCGCTTGAAGCGTGCCTATCGGCTCGTGTTCCGGTCGCAAGAGAAGCTCGCCGATGCGCTCGCCCAGGCACGCGCCGAGCTCGGCGGACTCGCCGAGGTGGATCGCTTCTTGTCGTTCATCGAGGAATCCGAGCGCGGCGTCGCACGCGACGCGCGCGCGGGCTGACGCAGCGGCGAGCCCGGGACGGCGCAGTGCGAAAGGTAGGGCTCATCGCCGGCAATGGCCGGTTCCCCATTCTCTTCGCCCGTACCGCTCGTGCTGCCGGCGTCGACGTCGTCGCCGTCGCCCACGTCGGCGAGTCGCTCCCCGAGATCGAAGACGAGGTGGAGGACTTGACCTGGGTCAAGGTCGGCCAGCTCGAACGCATCATCGCCACGTTCCGCGAGCGGGGCGTGCAGGAGGCCGTGATGGCCGGCGGCATCCGCAAGTCGGCGCTGCTCGCCGGCTTCGAACCCGACGAACGCGCGCTGGCGATGCTCGGCAAGCTCGGCGCCTGGGGCGATGACGCGATCCTCCGGGGCGTCGCGGCCGAGCTCGAAGCCGAGGGAATTCGCGTCGTCGAGTCGACGTTGTTCCTCGGCGCGATCCTGACCCGGCTGGGCACTCTGCACGGCGCCGATCCGACACCGGAGCAGCGGCAGGACGTCCAGCTCGGAGTCGCCGTCGCGCAAGCGCTCGGTCGCTGGGACGTCGGCCAGACCGTGGTCGTCAAGTCGGGCATGGTGTTGGCTCTCGAGGCGATCGAGGGCACCGATGCGACCATCGATCGCATCCCGGCGGCGGGCGCCGTCGTCGTCAAGGTCAGCAAGCCCACGCAGGACATGCGCTTCGACGTTCCCGCCGTCGGCCCCGAGACCGTCGAGCGCTGTGCCGCCAAGGGCGTCGCCGTACTCGCCCTCGAGGCCGGCAAGACGCTGCTGTTGGACAAGGAGATCCTCCTCGAGCTCGCCGCCGCGGTCGGCCTGTGCATCGTCGGCATCGATACGGGG
>CALJUJ010000376.1 GCA_937975525.1 uncultured bacterium | reverse complement strand
GAAGCCATGCATACAGTTATTCACTTACGGTGGAACTTTCCCCACAGCGCCACGAGCATCTCGATGTACGTCTCGAATTCGGACAGGCCCATCTCGGTCACTGCTTTGACCTCAGGGTCGAGATCAGCATCCTTCGCCCCGCTCGAATCCTGAATCAGCCCGTAGACGCGCTGGCCGAAGAACTTCTCCCGCTCGCCCTTGTGCATCGGCTCGAGGAGCTGAAGCACTTCGCCAACGCTGAAGTTACCGCTGCTCGGCTTATTGAGCTTGCCGCGGCGCACGAGGTCGATGGCGAACTCGTCGAGCTTGCGGGTCGCAAAGTACGCCTTTACGAAGCTCGGGATGCGCCGGAAGTGCGTGTCGGCGCTGCGTTCCGCCAACGCAGCCGTCGCGGAGTTCGGCTGGCCCGCGACGTCGACAAGCAGCCCCACGCGGTACGGGCAGTCTCCGTGCGGGTCGTCGATGCTCTTGGGGTTCATCGGGCAGGCCGATGACGCGCACGTGGGGTCCGCGCCCTTGCGCTTCAGGAGGGCGGGCAGCAGCTTGAACAGCCGCAGGTGATTCAACGCAAGGTGAAAAGCCAGGAGCACCTTCAGGTAGTCGACCATCACCGATCGAGGAATGAACGGGCGGTAGAACAGCAGCCGCTGGATGTCCTCTACTAGGAGGTCAGCGCTTCCCACACAGAGCGGCGCGAAGCTGTCCCGGCCCGGCCGGGTGTCGGGCGCGTCCTCGACCTGATCGAGCAGGCGGAGAAGCGCCTGGGTCTCCACGTCCAACGTGCTCTCCGACTGTGCGCGACCGGTGACCTTGTCGTGGCCTTGGAAGAAGAAGTCGTTTAGGTGCTCGAGTGCCTTCTGGCCAGCTCCGTTGCGAGCCCAGTAGATGGTCTCGTAGAGGTGTTGTGCCGCCCCATAGTCGCGCGAATGTTTCGGATTCCTGAACCGGTACGTGAAGCCATGCAGCGGACGCGGTGCCGCGACGGCCTGGTTGGCCTTACCGCGATTCACCAGATCCATCAGGTGGGGCTCGACCCACATCGTGACCACGTCACGGTGGGTCTGAAATCCCCCAAACCACTCCGGGTGCTCGAGGAACTCTTCGACGAAGTCCTCGACCGTGTTCTCGACACGCTTCTTCAGACGGCTCGGATAGCCGTTGTGGGCGAGGCGCGCGAAGAAGGCCGTCAGCACGCGGTCCATCTCGAGCTGCTTGAAATCGAGATACGAAATCTTCGGGAGCCGGAACTCGCGGTCGCGCTTCGACAACGCCATCACATCACCCCCGTCGAAACGCGGTCCATGTCGAGGCGGCCGTCGCCGTGCCTCTGGATCTTGAAGAAGTCGTGCCCGCTGGTGGTGAGCAACACCTCTTGGTAGGGCGCCGAGCCGAGCACGTTCTTGAAGACGGCCAGACTCAGGTAGTAGCCCTGCTCCTCCTCGATGCTCGGCCGGTAGCCCTCGTTGAGGCGTTGGAGCATCTCGAAGACATCGAGGTTGATCGGCAGCTCTGCATCGTTGCCAGACTCTGCACGGTAGCGCAGCACGAGACTGTCCGGCATGTGCTCGACGAATCTTGCCCGAGCTGCGCCGTCGCGAACCTCCAATGAAAACCGGTCGCGCGGGTAGAGCCGGTAGCTGCGGATGGTGCCGCCCGAGACCTCGCGCACCTGCAGTGCGAGACTTCCGCCGAGGCGTTCGGGGTCGCTCAGCCCTTCACCCCGGTTGATGGCGTGGAGCAGCTCGGGGAGAACACCGGCCGGAGTGCGCTCGCCTTTGACCAGCGCGAGCATGTCCTCGCCGGTCTGGTAGGGCAGCATGCGCTTCCAACTGGCATCGCGACGCTCGAAGAACGCCCGTCGCCGCGCCATCGCCACGTACGCCTGATGGGCGTTGGTCCGATGGACGCTCAGCTTGCCGGTGAACTCACGGGGCAAGTCCTCGAACAGGCGCCGCAACACCTCACGGTCGTAGGACCCACGCTCGCCGAAACGGAACAAGCTGTGGTCGGCAGTGGGGGACACAAAATCGAGGGAGCGGTCGAGCTTCGGATCCGAAGCCAGGCCGATATCTACTTCGCGAAGGAGTGAGAGGAGCCGGTCGGCGTTGGGGGCCGTGCCGCCCATCCAGCTGTTGAAGTAGAAGGCCTGTGCGATCTGGTCGCGGTCGCCGCTACGATAGAGGTCGTGGATCTCGCCACAGTCTCGCGTGCCCACGAGCATAAAGGCCAGCGCGGAACGGAGGTCGCGCAGCGTCATGTGAAGGCGGCCCCGAAGATGCGTCAGGGTGTAGAGCGACTTGAGTCGCTCCGTGACCTTCGGACCTGCGGTCTCGTCCTGGAACGTACGTGCGTTGTGGAATGCGTAGCACTTGTCCCGCAGGTCACAGCGCTGGCACGGCTCCCAGAAGTTCTCGTGGGTCATCCGCCGGACGAGTCTCGCCAAGATCGACTCGTCGCCGCCCTTGGGGTCGTCCTCGTAGCCGAGCGGATCGGTGACCACGCTGCGCAGATTCAAGTTGATGACCGCGACGCCATGCTCGGGCTGGCCGGTCACGAAGCCCTCCGAGACGACCTTGGCGAGCAGCGGAAACGTCGCCGCCTCGGTACTGAGGAAGTCGACAAGGCGCCCCTCGTTGATCGCGATGAGCCGTACCTGGTCGCTTGGCCACGAAGCGGCGTCGCTTCCCGCGAAGGGGCCCAGGAAAGCGCGAAGCACCGCGTCGCTCGTTTCGTCGCCCTCGTCTTGGCTCCCGTCATAGTTGCTTTGGTAGATACGACCCTGGAACTCGAAGCGGCACCCGTTGGCGACCGATCGGTCGATGATTGCGCCCTCGCCTTGCGCCCTGGCCTCGAGCTTCTGCAGGAACGCCGTTTTCCCGTCGCCGGCGTTGCCGGAGATGACGACAAGGCGAAACTCACCCGCAAGTACGGCCGGAACCAACTCTCTGTCGAGAGCGGTCTCGACGTAAGTCGGATCGAGGCCGCGCGTGCCGGAATTGCTGCGTCGACTCTGGCTGTAGAACGTGAGTAACTGCGTCACGAAAGGGTTCGTGTTCGGCGCCACTTCGCCGCTCCACCCGACACCGAACGAGGAGGACTCTTCCTGAGGCGCCCCCGACCTTCGTGCCTTCTTCACACCTTCCAGCGCCGCGACCAGCTCTCCAGTCGACGCAAAGCGGTCTGCACGCTTGGGCGCGATCGCCTTGAGCATCACTTCGACCAGCTCCGGAGAAAGATCACCAAGGCCCGACCACTCACGAGGGTCGGGGGGCGCGGTACCGACCGGGGGCACCGCTGTCTCCCAAGGGTACCGGCCGGTTACCGCCTCGAAGAGGGTAACGCCGAGCGCGTACAGGTCTCGATCGGCGAGGTCTGCTGCCTGAGGCATTGAGGCGAGATCAAGATCCGGCGGCAGATAGCGGCGCGAGCCACCGCCGTGCCCTTTGCCCGAATCCGACAGCACGGAGACGTTGAAGTCGATAATCTTCGCTCCGCGGTCCGTCCACAGCAGGTTTCGAGGCTTGATGTCGCAGTGGTAGACGCCGTGCTGGTGGAGGTGCGAGAGGCCAGCCGCGACCTGCCTCGCCAGCTCGACGGCATCTTCGGGCGAAAAGAGCGACGAGTCGATCATCTCACCGACGTCGAGTCCTTCGACGAACTCGAAAACGATGAAGGGCGGGCCGCCGCCAGGCAGCAGGTCCGCATCGATCACCTTGACGACGTTGGGGTGCTCCGGCGTACGAAGAAGTGTCCGATACTCCTTCTTCAGTCGCTCCAACGTACTGTGCCGGTCCTGCAGGATCAGCTTCACCGCCCGCGACACATCACCGAGCGTATCGATCACCTTGTAGACCACGCCAAACGCGCCGGGCTTCCCGAGCCGCCTTTCCACCACGTACTTGTGGGTCAGCGACGTCCCCACCGCGAGCTTGCTGTAGTCGATAGGCGGAATCTCGGACCCAGCCTCGGCTTCGGGCTGCGACTCAGGCTCAACGGCCACTTTCGACGCATCCGAATCGTTCTGAAGGAGGATGGCGTCGAGCTCTGCCAAGGCACGGGCTGCAGAGGGCCGCCTGTCGGGATCGAACGTGCAGAGTTCCTGCAGCCATTCGTCGAAGCCCGGGGGAAGCTCGCTGCGAATCTCGGAGGGCTTGGTCGCGAACCTTGCACCGTGATCGAAGATTTCCGTCGCGCCGCCAAACGGCCGCTCACCGACGAAGAGCTCGTAGAGAACCAGGCCGGCGCTGAAGATGTCGGAACCCGGTGACGCCGCGCTCGCCTCTCCGATCATCTCGGGTGCGAGGTACGCGGGCTCGAGCTCATCCCCAATCTCCTGCGCGATCGTACGGCTGCGGTCAGCGCCTGCGCGAGCGAAGTCGAACCCCGTCAAACGCACACGTCCGTCGCTCCCAATCAGCACGGTGCTCGGCGTGATATTGCGGTGGATCACGCCGTTCTTGTGCGCATGGTCCAAGGCGTCCAGAAGGTCTTTGGCGGCGCGTAGCTTCTGATCCAGGGTAAGTGCAAGGTTCGGCTTGTCGATGTAGAGCCGGAGTGCCTGACCGGCCACGTCCTCGGTCACCAGGATGAATCGGTCCTCGGACTCGGTCGGAAAGAAGTCCCGCGCACCGACGATTCCCGGATGGCTGGGCAGACGGTTCAGGGCCGCGTACGCATTCGAGATGCGCTTCCGCTGAGCCTCGCGCTCGGCATGCGGGAGATAGGGATCGGCCTGGTAGGCCCGAAGCAGTACCGTTCCCGCCCGCGGGCCGGCGAAGCCGTTGACAGCTCGGTACTCGGTGTATTCATTCATCGCGCCCAGTCGCTCGGTGACCTCCCAGCTCCCGAACCGCAGTGGACCGCTTTTCGGCCGCGCCACGCCCCGCAGTGCCTTGAGCACCATGTTGTGCATCGCGGCAATATTCTTCGAGAAGCGACCGGAGACCCGCGAGGTGCTCTGGAAGAAGGCCGCGCTCTTCTTCAAGGTGGTCACGTTCGGCGCGTCACGACCGCCCGGATCCTGCAGCACGGCATCCGGGGCCGTGAGCAGGACAACGCCCTCGACGAAGACGCCCTCGAGGTCGCGCCGGCTCGGCTGGCTTTCGGTGATGACGCCTTTGATGCTTCGGGCGTGGCCGCGGAGCTTCAGCAGCGGCGAGGTGTAGGGCTGACGCCCATCCGGGTACCACTTGGGCCCGTATACATCGATCAGGCCGCGCGTCCCCTTGACGTCGACAAGGTAGACGGCATGTGGCGCGACGACGGCGAGGTCCACTTCGAAGTACTCGCCGTTGCGGATGACCTCGAAGTTGTGCAGCACGAGGTAGCTGTCGGGCAGGTTGTCCCGCAGGTGAGCGATGGCGAGGCGCTCGGCCTCGTTCACGGGCTCACCGATGGGGATCACCTTGGCCATCAAGAGGCCTCCTCGATGGCTTCATCAACGATATCAATCGCCGACATTTCCGAGTCCAAGGCAGCGTCAAACACCTTGGTCGCGGCACGAACGCGCGCATCGATTGCAGCTTCCTGCTCCGACGACAAGCGCGGAATGGGCAAGTTCCACATCATTGTCGGGTGCTGCTCCTGCTGTTTGCCTCCGGTACTGATCGACCTCAGGAGGCGGAACGCCGCCTCCGACCGAAGAAACGCAAAGAGGTAGCCCGGCGGGATCGCTTCCGTGAGCGGTACGCAGCGGAAGAAGTCCCCGCTATATGCGTATCCGGCCGACCGCGGGGGCACCCTACGCGCCATCAAAACGAGCACATTA
>CALJUJ010000375.1 GCA_937975525.1 uncultured bacterium | reverse complement strand
GCCTCGGGATGATCGTCGAGCGGAATCTCGCGCATCGACGGGGCCACCAGCGGCATTCCCCCGTGCCGGCGGATCAGCTCGCCGATCTCCGTGCCGCGTCGGCTTTCGAAAGATACGATCGTGCGCCCGCCGAACCCGGCGCCCGCTGGGGACGTGCGTAACGACATCGGACTGGCAGCGGACCGCGTCACTGCACGATCGTATCCATGACCTCGCCCGATTCGAAGTCGACCAGCTCGATCGTCAGGGGCGAGTCGACGCCGCTCGCGCTCTTCGCTTGGGCGATTCGGTCCTTCATGCGGCCGAGGAACAAATCGCGCATCGACTCGGGCATTTGATCCATCGGAAACCCGGTGAGCACGGCGGACAAGCGCTCGTCGTCTTGCCAGTCGAAGCGCTGCACCTTCGAGGCGAGGATCTGATGGGTGCGAAAGATCGCTTCGATCGAGGAGCGGAAGCCCGTGGAAGCGGGTGCCGCGCTCGCTTCGTCTCCCCGGGGCGGTGCGGCCCCGTCGGCACGGGCGAGTAGCTCGTCGATCTGAGTACGCGTCGCCTCGTCGGGCGCATGCTCGCGCGCTGCGCGGAGCGCCGCCAGGGCCGCGTCGTCCTGGCCCGCGGTGCGGTAGGCGATTGCGAGGTTGAACTGGGCCTGGAAGAACGTCGGGTCCACCTTGAGGACGGCGTCGTACGCTCGTACCGCCTTCTCGACGTCCCCGGCTGCGAGGAACATCGTACCGAGATCGGTCTGCACGCTGAGGTCGTCCGGCTTCTGCTCCAGGAATCTCTCGTAGAAGCCGATCGCCGCGGTGGGATCGTTGCGGTCGAAGGCGATGTTCCCGAGCCCGCGCAGCGCGTCCGTATTGGTCGAATCGATCTCGATGACGTGCTCGAACGCCTCGCCGGCCCGTTCGAGGTAGCTCTTCTCGATTTGGCCGGCGCGATAGAGGACCTCCGCGAGGTGGGTCCACGAGCGCACGTCGTCGCGGTTCTCCTCGGCCTTCTTCTCCAAGTCGGCGATCGCTTCCTTGACCTGCTCGGGTATCGCCAACGGCGGATGGTCCTGGGGCAGGGTGCCGGCTGCGGGTGCTCCGGCAGCACCCTGGCGCTCGACGATCTGCGTCGGCTTGCGCGGATTGAGAAGTCCGACGAAGACCGTGCCCAGGACGAGGGCGAGCACGGCGAGAACGACCAGGGCCGGGGCGTAGCGCGAGAGATTGGAAGGAGCGGAGGTCGCAGCCCCACCCCTGCCCGCGCTCGGGTCACGCTGCGCGCCGGCATTTGCCGGTGCTTGCCGGGGCGCCCCGCATTGGACGCAGAAACGCGCCTCGTCGGGGAACTCGGCGCCACATTGGGTGCAAAATCTTTCAGCCATGGCGAGACTCCAGGTGATACCCGTTCGATCCTACCGGAGCAACGTCAGTTCACCGGCTCGGCATCCGGCTCGTGAGCGCCGGCGGGTTGGCGTGGGTTGCGCTCGTACCAACGGTCGTCGTCGGCGCCGGTTCGACTCAAGCACGCAGGAACCGAACGGTATCGAGTGCCGTGACGCGAACCTCGCGACCGGGCTCGGGCTCGAACAGCTCGCCGTCGAGGATCAAGCCGCCATCGAGGCGTGCGGTGAGGCTGTGGACGTTGTGGCTGTGGTAACCGTTCTCCGGAAGCACCTTGGGTCCCGGCGTTCCGCGAAAGATGCCGAGGGCCGAGCGCGCCATGTGCTGCGGCGAGCGTTCGAGCAGGGTCACGCGGAGGGGCGCGCTTTCGCTCCCCCAGAAGGGGCGGATGCCGAGAAAGAGCTGCCCTAGGGTGCAGACCATCGCCAGTCGCCACACGCCCGGCGGGAACGGTTCGCCGTCCAGCTCTACGTCGATCGCGTCGGCTTCGATGATGCCGCCCGAATTGCGGTTGAGCGCGGCACGGGCGACGAGCATCGCCGTCACGACCGCGGCTCCGAAGGCGCCGCGTGCCTTGCCCTCGGGAAAGACCTCGTGAACCAGGCGCACCGCGCGGTGGAGCATGCCGAACCCGAGGAACATGCCGAGAAAAGTGCCTTCCGACGTCTCGACCCTCTGAACCGCGCGTGCACACACGCGCTCCGCGAGCCGTCGCTCGCGTTGCGCCTCGATCAGCTCCGCCAGTCCCTTTACCGGATCACGATGACCGCCGAAGTCGCCGGTGATCATGTTGGTGCGACCGCCGCTGATCGGCGCGATCCACGGCTGCCATGCGGGCGGGTGATCGCCGTGCAGGTACGTCAGCGCGTGTTGGATCGTTCCATCTCCGCCGTTGAGGACGAGGATCTGGACGCCGACGCGGGCCATCTCGCGCAGCGCTGGTGCTACGTCGGTCTGGCTCGGCGTCTCGAGGTGAAAAACGTCAGGGTGGTTGCCGAGGAAGCGCAGAACACTGTCTACCTTGGAGTCGCGCTGACCCGCACGCAGGTTCGACAGGACGCCGATGCGGGCAGGGGATTCGAGCCGATCGAGGCCGGCAGCGGACGTGGGAATGGCGTCAGGCATGGGGATCGCTTCCAGGTTCGACGGCGCACGCGGACCATACGCGGGAGACGACCGTTCGCCAAGCGTAGGCCGGTTCGAATCCCTTCCCGGCGCCAGCGTCTCACCCGGTGCTGTACGTGTGGGGCCCGCGCAGTGTACAACCGCTGGCGGAGGAGGAGACCGAACGAATGTTGGACTCTCGGTACGTGTTCGGAGCCGCGCTGCTGGCGGCCATGGTGTTCAGCTCGTGTCAATGCAACGACAGCGACCCCGAGATCGAGACTACGCCCGTGTTCCCCGAGCGCGCCGTCGATTTCAACGTCAAGCGGGCCGTCGAGCCGGAGACCGTCGCCCGCGACGTCGCGCCCGAGGAGCCCGAGGTCGAGCCCGAAGCAGAGCCTGAGCCGGCTGCGCTGGATCCGCGCATCCCGGAGGACTTCCCCGCCGAGGTCCCGGTGTACGAGGGCTCGGAGCTCGCCCAGGTCCAACCGCTGGCGAACAACGCG
This sequence comes from uncultured bacterium, assembly GCA_937975525.1. GTDB lineage: Bacteria > Desulfobacterota > Binatia > HRBIN30 > HRBIN30 > CALJUJ01. The sequence continues at coordinate 2,764 of CALJUJ010000375.1, read as the reverse complement.
CACAACGTGGTGTTCCGAACTTCCGACTCGGTCGGGCAGGTGCACGGCTTCTACAACGATGAAATGGCACAAAAGGGTTGGCAGGTGACGCAGCAGTTCGAGCGCGATGGCCATGCGTTCACGACCTTCAAGAAGGGCGACGTGCTCATGAATTTGACCATCGCCGAGGATGCGCAGAACCCGGGCCAACAGGTCATCGCGATCATGTACGAGCAAGTACAACCCCTGCCATTCGACGAGTTCTAGGCGCGACCTTCGGTCGCGCCGGGTTCGGGGTTCGGGGATGAGGAGGATGGGGATGAAGGATGAGGGACGAAGCACGGATCCGGTGCGGGACGAGTGGGCGCATCTCGCGTACTGCCCGAACTGCGGCAAGCGACTCTATCTGCTGAAGTGCAAGGCGCGCTGCCCGCACTGCAACTTCTTCCAGGACTGCAGCGACACGATCGTTTGAGGACGACCGCCGGGTCGACGGCGCAGCAACGTGACGAACGGCGGCTCGGATTCGATCGTCTCCATCGAGGGCTTCGCGGCACGCTCCGTGCGATGCGACTTCGGCTTGCTCGCCGTCGACGTCTTCGTCGTCGATTCGCTCGACCGCCTCGTGGACCGCGACGAGTTGCTACGCGGCGACGACATTCCCGAGCCACCGTACTGGGCACATCTCTGGGTAGGCAGTCGCGCCCTGGCGCGGCACCTCGCAGCGACGACGCAGAACCATTCGACGGCGATCGACATCGGCTGTGGCGTCGGCCTCGCTGGCCTCGTCGCCGCGAAGCGCGGCACGCACACGACGTTCCTGGATCACGCTCGCGAGGCGCTCGCGTTCGTACGCGCGAGTGCCGAACGCAACCATCTCGAAGCCGACCTCCTGGTGAGCGACCTGCGCCGGCCGGGTGTCGACGCGCGCTTCGACCTCTGCCTCGCCGCGGACGCGACCTACGATCCCGAGCTGCAGCGAGCCCTGGCGGATTTTCTCGTCGTGCACCTCGCACCAGCGGGCGTCGCCTGGTGCGCCGAATCCGTGCGCATGGTCGACGGCGGATTCCATGATGCGTGCCGTACCCGCGGGTTGGCGGTCGAGGCGTTTCAGGTCACTGAAATGGATGAAGGCGTGCCGGTTCCCGTGCGTCTGACGCGCGTCGCGCACGTCTGAGACCCTCTCAATGCGCGGCGGCGGCCTCGGAGCCGTACTGCGCCCGGGCGCGCCGGAAGTCGGCGAGAGTCACGTCGGCGAGGGGCAACGCCACGAGTCCCTGTCCGATCAGCGTACCGAGCTGGATCGCGTTGAGCACGAGCCCGTAGGCGAGCGCGTCGGCCCGCTCGATGCCGAAGAGCCCCAGCGCGAGGATGCAGGCGTATTGATAGGTTCCGATCATGCCCGGTGCGTTCGGGAGCGCGGTACCGAAGCCGATGAAGATGAAGACGATGAGAGCCGCGTTCACGGGTACGTCGAAGCCGAAGGCCAGGATGGCGATCCAACTCGAGAGGATCGGCAGCGACCAGTAGGCGAGAGACACCAGAAAGACGAGGGCGAGGAGCTTGCCATCGGGGATGATGCGCATGCCGTCGAGGAACGAACGAAGCCCCCGCTGAAGACCCGCGCCGAGTTTTTCTGGAAGGAATCGGATGACCCAACGTTGCACGAACGGCTCGCCCTTGAAGTAGAGCAGCCCGACCAGAACCGCCAGCGCGACGGCGATGGCAGCCGGGACACGCGCTCCCACGCGGACCCAGTCCGGTAGATCGGCCGTCGTCGTCAGGCCGACCAGGATGAAGAAGAGGATACAGGTCGAATCGAGGGTCTTCTCGATGACGAGATTGCCGACGACGTTGGAGAACTTCACACCCGAGCGGCGCGACAGCAGCCACGGACGAACGAACTCGCCGATTCGTGCCGGCAGGACGTTGATGGCCATGTAGGCGACGCTGACGATCACCCACAACTTGCCGAGCCCGACGTGCTCGAGGGGTCGCAGCTCGAGCTGCCAACGCAGGGCCCGGAACACCTGCATCATCAGGCTGATCACGATCGCCGGCAGCAGGTACCAGAGGTTGAACTGCCGCAACGCCTCGCCGAGCTCGTCGAGCGCGACGTTGCGGAAGGCGAGGTAGAGAAACAACCCGCCGACGGCGAGGCTGATGAGCGTGTTGCGGATCGTTTGCGCGTTCATGACAGCGCAAGTCTAAGCCTCCGCGTGCGACGAAAGAACCCCGGATCGCGCCCGCGGGCGCGATCCGGGGCTGCGCCGTGCGCGATGACTCAGAACAGCAGGCGGATGCCCCCGACGATGGGAACGATGTCGGCGTCGGGGTTGCGGTCGAGATCGAGAACGTAGGAGCCTTCGAAGAAGACCGCCGTGCCCTCGGAGATCGAGAACTCGAAGCCGGCTCCGAAGCGAAGCACGACGCCGGTGTCCTTGTCCGAGGACTTCACCGGGTCTTCGCCTTCGACGACGACCGTCTCGGTGTCGCTCTCGATTCGCGTCATGCCGACGCCGGCGAGCGCATAGGGCTCGAACGACCAGTCCGGAAGTGGATACACCTTGACGTTGGCGCCGATGAGCAAGTCCTTGATCTCACCGCTGGTTTCGTCGTGAGCCACGTCGAAGCTGGGAAAGTACTGCAGGCCGACGTCGGCACCGACGTAGCCTGCGCGGTAGCCGCCCCGCAAGTCCCAACCGAAGGCGTTCTCGACGCCTTTGGCGCCGTCGAAACGGTCGAAACCATACGCGAGGCCGGTGCCCAGCGTGAAGCCCGACGG
>CALJUJ010000374.1 GCA_937975525.1 uncultured bacterium | reverse complement strand
CTTCGGCTCGTTCGGCCGCGGCTGCAGCAGTGGCCGCAGCAGGAACAACAGCGCCGGGACGAAGATCAGCTGCTCGTAGAACGTGAGGTGGGGGAAGTAGTACCACCAGGGGCCGCCGATGCGCTGGATCTCGTGCTGGCCGAGCCAGTAGCTGAGGGCCGGGGTGACGGGGTTCCAGTTCTCGGGATGGCTCAAGAAGGACGTGTAGAAGACCAGCCACACGACCGCGAAGAGAATGGCGCTGGTGATGATCGGCAGCCAGGCGCGCTTGAAGAAGGCACCGATCTCGCCGCGCACCGCGGCAAACGCCCGGGAACGCTCGCGGGCGTAGACGACCTCCCAAATGAAGACGAACGCCAGGCTGATCAGCAGCAGCGGCCCCAGGGCGTAGAGGTCCTCCTTGTTCGCGAACGACAGGCCGATCGCCACGGCGCTCGCGTAGAGGTATTTCGGCGACATCGTCTGGCCGTAGCGAAAAGCGGCGATCACCGCGGCCATGTTGCAGAAGGCGCTGTAGATGTCGTGACGCAGGAAGCGGGTGAAGTAGATCCAACTCGGCGAGACGGTCACCAGCAGCAAGAAGGCGAGTGCACCCCAGCGACCGATGAATCGCCGCAGCGGCCAGGCGAGCGCCATGAAGCCGAAGCCGAACAGGATCGGGCTGAGGCGGGAGACGAAGTCCGTGTCGCCGAGCACGCGAAACAGCAGCGCCGTCCAGTAGTACAGCAGGGGACCGTGGTAGACGGGGTCGTAGCGGTACGACTCGATGCCTTCGGTGACGATCTTCCAGGAGAAGACGGCGTGAATGGACTCGTCGTGGTGCAACGGCCGCAGGCCGGCGTCGTACAGGCGGGTCACCAAGGCGACGACGGCGAGCGCCACGTAGAGCAGGGTTTCGACGCGGACGTTGCCGAACACCTGCCGGTCGAGAATGCTGCCGTCCGTACCACTGGCTGCGGGTGTTGGACTCGGGTTGCGATCGCTGGCGCTGTCTGTCATAGGATCGAGCTGCGTAAACGGTTGTCGTGATTGTCAAAAAGACGCTTCAAGTATCGTCGGCCTGCAGCGATGTCAACTAATCCGGAGTGGACGGAATCCGCGCTGCGAGCCGTCCGTCGCCGCCCTGCCCGCCCTGCATGATGCTCTCCGTCGTGGTGCCGGCGTACAACGAAACGCAGCGCATCATCCCCAGCCTCGAAGAGATCCTGCGTTATCTCACGACGCGTGACGACGCTTGCGAGATCCTCGTCGTCGACGACGGCAGCACCGACGGAACCGCGGAGCTCGTCGCCGAGCGCTTCGCCGACGAGCCCCGCCTGCGCGTGCTCGCGTACACCCCCAACCGCGGCAAGGGCCACGCCGTGCGCTTCGGGCTGCGGCATGCACGCGGCGACTGGGTGCTCTTCTCGGACGCCGACCTGTCGACCCCGATCGAGCAGCTGGAGCCGATGCTCGCCGCTGCCGAGGCCGGCGCCGACGTCGTGATCGGCAGCCGCGCGCTCGGCGGCGCCGAGATACGCCAGCGCCAGCCGTTCTACCGCGAAGCCGGCGGCAAGCTCTTCAATCTCCTCGTGCGTCTCTGCGTGCTGCCCGACCTTCACGACACGCAGTGTGGCTTCAAGCTCTTTCGCCGCTCCAGCATCGAGCCGGTGCTCGCCGACCTGCGAATCGACGGCTTCGCGTTCGATGTCGAGATACTCGCCATGGCGCGCGCGCGCGGCGCCCGAATCGCCGAGGTCCCGGTGGTGTGG
>CALJUJ010000373.1 GCA_937975525.1 uncultured bacterium | reverse complement strand
GCGGGATCATCGACTGCGCCAGCGAGATGTCGCGGTGCTGCAGGCGGGTGATGTAACGCAGGAGCTCGTGCTCGGTGTGATAGCGATCGAAGACCGGGTGGCTGAGGACTGGACTCGAGCGCCGCAGCGCCGCCGGCAACCGGGACTCCGCGCCGTTCGCAACCTCCGCCGCCGGCGTCACCGCTTTCCCGCCGGCGAACACGTCGAGGACGACGTCGAGATCGCCGAGCGTCGTGGTTTCGTCGACGCTGATGCCGATCCGCTCGTCGTCGATGCGGCGCAGGTTCACGCCGCGCTCTCTTGCGGCGGCGACCAGCTCGGCGGCACGCGCTCCGGCCTCGACGGCAAGCGTATCGAACCACGCGGTCGCGGAGAGGCCGTAGCCCAGTTGCTCGAGCCCGCCGGCCAGGGCGCAGGCCTGGGCGTGCACGCGCTGGGCGATCCGCGTCAATCCCTGCGGGCCGTGGTAGACGGCGTACATCCCGGCGACGTTGGCGAGCAGAGCCTGCGCAGTGCAGATGTTGCTCGTCGCCTTGTCGCGACGGATGTGCTGCTCGCGCGTTTGGATCGCCAGGCGGTACGCCTGGCGGCCCTCGGCGTCGACCGACACGCCGACGATGCGTCCCGGCAGCTTGCGCGCATGCTCCTGCCGCGTCGCCATGAAGGCCGCGTGCGGTCCGCCGAACCCCATGGGTACCCCGAAGCGCTGGGTGTTGCCGATGGCGATGTCGGCGCCGAGCTCGCCCGGGGGCGTCAACAAGGTCAGGGCGAGGATGTCGGCTGCAATCACCACCAGCGCGCCGCGGTCGTGGGCGCGCGCGACGAGATCCCGGGGGTCGGCCACGCGACCGTCCGTTGCCGGATAGGAGAGCAGCACGCCGCAGGCGCGCTCGAGGGCGGCGTCGTCCACGCCGGTGTGGGGATCGACGACGGCCAGCTCGACTCCCATCGCCTCGGCGCGGGTGCGGAGGACGGAGAGCGTCTGCGGGTGGCTGTCGGCGGCGGCGAGAAACAGGGGGCGTCGGTGACGGGCGATGGCATGACACATGGCCATCGCCTCGGCGGCAGCGGTCGCCTCGTCGAGCAGCGACGCGTTGGCGAGCGGCAGTGCCGTCAGCTCGGCCACCATCGTCTGGAAATTCAGAAGTGCTTCGAGTCGACCCTGCGCGATCTCCGCCTGGTACGGCGTGTACGGAGTGTACCAGAGCGGGTTCTCGATCACGTTGCGGAGGATCACCGGGGGCGTGATCGTGCCGTAGTAGCCCATGCCGATCATCGAGCGCGCGACCTGGTTGCGACTGGCGTGACTGCGCAGTCGCGCGAGGGCGGCGCTCTCGCTCATCGGCTCGCCGAGCTCGAGAGGGCGTTGGGTGCGGATCGCTGACGGAACGGTTGCGTCGACGAGCTCCGTCAGGCTCGCGCAGCCGACGGCTGCGAGCATGGCGTCGAGATCGTCATCGTTGGAACCGATGTGGCGCGGGACGAACGTGTCTTCGAATCGAGGCATCCGTCGATGCTAGGCGCCCGGCAGATTCATGCAAGGAGCGCGCCGCCGCTGCTCCGGTTCGACCGGCGTTCGGCGCCGCTTCACTCGCTCTCCTCGGCGGTCAGCTTTTCGTAGCCGGCGGCATCGAGCAGGGCGTCGATCTCGCTGCTGTCGCCGAGCCGTACCTTCACCATCCAGCCATCTCCGTAGCAGTCCTCGTTGAGCATCTCGGGGCTGTCCGGGAGGTCGTCGTTGACCTCGACCACCGTGCCGGTGACCGGAGCGTACACGTCGTTGACCGCTTTCACCGACTCGACGACGCCGAACGCCTCGTCCTTGGTGATCTTGTCGCCCACCGACGGCAGCTCCACGAAGACGATGTCGCCGAGTTGGTCTTGGGCGAAGTCGGTGATCCCGATCGTCACGGTATCGCCGTCGACGAGCACCCACTCGTGCTCCTTCGAGTATTTCAGGTCCTCGGGGAACTCCATCACGAACCTCCTGCTTGTGTGCGCCGGTAGAAGGGCAAGGACACCACCGAAGCGCGTGCCTTGCGGCCACGGATGTCGACGTGGAGATCGGTGCCGGGGCCGGCGTGGCTCGGGCGCACATAACCCAGACCAATGGCCTTGCCAAGCGTGGGCGACTTGGTGCCCGACGTCACCCGGCCAATCTCCGCACCGGCGGCGTCGTGAATGCTCTGCCCGGAGCGTGCGATCCCGCGGTCGTCGACGGCGAAGCCGCACAATCGGCGCTCGACGCCGCGCTCGCGCTGAGCCAGCAACGCCTCGCGGCCGATGAAGCCCGGCTTGTCGAAGTGCACCACCCAACCGAGGCGCGCTTCGAGCGGCGTGGTGGTGGCGTCGAGGTCGTTGCCGTAGAGGGGCAGGGCGGCCTCGAGACGGAGTGTGTCGCGAGCCCCGAGGCCCGCGGCGACGAGGCCTAGAGGCGCGCCGGCCTCCATGATCGCGGCCCACGCCGCGGCCGCGTGCGTGCTGTGGACGAAAATCTCGAAACCGTCTTCGCCGGTGTAGCCGGTGCGCGCGACGAGGGCGCCATGGCCGGCCACCTGCATTTCCGCGCAGCCGAAACGCGGCAACGCTGCGGCTGCAGCGGCGCCGCTACGCTCGAGGACGGTTGCAGCACTCGGCCCCTGGAGCGCCAGCAGCGCGGTCTCGTCACTGCGGTCGACGACGTCGGCATTGCCCGCATGCTCCCGGATCCATGCCAAGTCCTTGCCGGCGTTGCCCGCGTTCACGCACAGCAACAGCCGCTCGGCGCCGAGGCGGTACACCATGACGTCGTCGACGATGCCGCCGTTCGGCAGGAGCAGGAGCGAGTATTGTGCCCGCCCGTCGA